>JACQPU010000071.1 GCA_016207365.1 Ignavibacteriales bacterium
GAATGTCACCGCCCGCCTGAATCATCCGTTTGTCAAAGTATACGAAGAGGAAAGAGAACTCACTGTTCTGCTGCTCGTGGATCTAAGCGGTTCCCAGTACTTTGGATCGCAATCGTCGTTGAAGCGCGATATTGCCGTAGAGCTGAGCGCAATTCTGGCTTTCTCGGCCATGAAAAACAACGACAAAGTGGGGGCTCTGTTGTTTACCGACCGGATCGAGAGGTTCATTCCTCCGCGAAAGGGCCGAACCCATGCGCTTCGTATTGTCCGTGAACTCCTGTCGTTTGATCCCGTGAGCCCGAATACGAGTCTCACAACAGCCCTCGAATATCTGAACCGCGTTCAGAAAAAACGTGCGATCGTATTCCTGATTTCGGATTTTGTGGATGCCGGCTATGAGCAGGCGCTCCGGATCGCGGGAAAACGCCACGACCTCGTCGGGGTTGTTCTCCTCGATCCCAGGGAGCGTGAACTCCCGCCTTTTGGCCTCGTGGCGTTTCATGATGGCGAAACGGGACACGAACAGTGGGTGGATACGATGGATCCGGCGGTTCGCAGCGCCCACACCGCATCCTGGACGTCAATGCATCGCAGCCGTCAGGCCGTGTTCCGAAAGTCAAAACTTGATGCAGTTGAAATCTCCATCGATCGGTCGTACATGAAGCCACTAACGGATTTTTTTCAGAGGAGGGAACGTCGATGGTGAAGATCCATCCACTTCGTGCCATCCCGCTCCTCGTGTTGTTGATCGGCATGGCCACGGCTCAGGAGTTAAGGGTGAGAGCGTCCGTCGATTCGACAAGGTTCCGGATCGGCGAATGGATTCCACTTACGCTCACGGCGGAGACGCCCGGAGAGCTCCATCCCCTCGGTCCCTCCCCTGGGGATACACTTGGTCCATTTGAAGTGCTCCGGATTCAGGCCCGCGACTCGTCGGAATCGGATGACAGGAAACGGCAAACGTGGCTCCTTCATTTGACAACATTTGATACCGGTGCTATCACGATACCCCCCATCGCCGTTCATTTTCTGAACACTGCGGACGGCTCTGTCCGGACGGCCTCAACAGATCCGATTGCACTCATGATCGGAAGTGTTGACCTCGGCGAGAACGCGGAACTGAAAGATATCAAGCCACCCTTGAATGCCCCCTGGTTGTTTGAAGACTTTGTGCCGTATCTGTTGTTTCTTGCCTTCCTCGCTGTTCTGACGGGAGCATATCTTTTCTACCGTCGATACCGTCGAAAGGCAGTGGCTAAACCGTTGCCCGACACCCCGTCAATTCCCGCTCATGAATTGGCTCTGATGGCGTTGAAAGAACTGGAGGCCCGGCGGCTGTGGCAACAAGGAAAGCTAAAGGCTTACTATTCAGAGATTACGGAAATTCTTCGCCGTTTCTTTGAGCGCCGGTTTGGTATCACTGCCCTCGAGATGACTTCTGATGAAATTCTCCGCCATTTGAGGGAAAAAACAGAGGCCGGACCCCTTGTCAAAGAGATTGACAGATTCCTACTCACCGCGGATCTTGTCAAGTTCGCGAAATATGTGCCATCCATCGCCGAGAACGACGCCGAACTGCAGATGGCCTATTCGATCGTGCGCGGATTGATTCCACGGTTGCAATCAACGGAGGATATCCATGCCAAGGTTCGGTGACGCGTTTGCCAATCCCGAGTTCCTGTGGCTCCTGTTTCTCGTTCCCATTGCCGCCGCGTTCTGGTGGCGCCAACGACGCCGCATGATCACGACCATTCGCTTTTCGTCCATCGAGGCATTCCGGGCTGTACCCCGGACAATCAGGGAACGGATTCGCCATGTTCCGCTTGCCATCCGGCTTATGATGACCATAGTCTTGATCGTTGCGCTTGCGCGTCCACAATCCGTCTCAAGCACGGAACGGATGTCTACGGAAGGAATCGACATCGTTCTCGTGCTTGACATTTCCGGCAGCATGCTTGCTGAGGATTTCACGCCGAACCGCCTCGTGGCGGCACAGCAAGTCGCAGAAGATTTCATCAATGGAAGGACCAGTGATCGAATAGGCCTGGTAATTTTTTCCGCAGAAAGCTTCACCCAATGTCCTTTGACCACGGACTACCCCGTGCTGACGAACCTGTTGCACGAGGTGAAGAACGGAATGATTGCCGACGGCACGGCAATAGGCCTGGCCCTTGCGAATGCCGTCAATCGTTTAAAAGACAGTAAGGCGAAAAGCAAGGTCATCATCCTGTTGACCGACGGTGTGAACAACCGCGGAGAAATCGATCCTCTGACGGCAGCAACAATTGCGTCTACCTACGGCATCAGAACCTACACGGTGGGTGTCGGTGCCCGCGGAATGGCTCCCTATCCGGTCCAAACGCCCTTTGGCACACGCAGGCAGATGGTCCCGGTTGATCTTGACGAAAAGACTCTGGAGACCGTCGCTTCCATGACTGGCGGAAGATACTTCCGGGCCACCGACAATGAAAAACTCATCGCGATCTACCGTGAAATCGATCAACTTGAGCGGACAAAAATCGAGATCACCGCATATAAGAAAACGACGGACCTCTTTCCGGGGTGGCTGACATTAGGAATGATCCTCTTCGGGTTGGAGATCATTCTCTCGAACGTGATTATCAGGAAAACACCGTAAGTCATGCTTCGTTTTGAACATCCGGATCTTCTCTGGTTCCTGCTCGCTCTGCCAGTCCTGGCGGCAGGATTGTTTGCGCTTCGGCGACGGCAAAAACGCCTCCTTGCGGGATTCGCTTCTCCGGGCCTTCTGAGGGAACTTGCTCCGGACATGAGTGCGGCGAAACGGGCTATCAAGAACACTTTGGGTCTTGTGGCATTAGGATTTGTGATCGTCGCGGCGGCAAATCCTCAGGTGGGGACACGATTGGAAGAGATCAAGCGTGAGGGCATCGATCTGTTTGTCGCTCTCGATGTATCGCTGAGCATGAAAGCGGAGGATATCCGTCCGAATCGCCTGGAGAAGGCAAAGCGTGACGTATCGGCGCTCCTGAACAAACTTCAGGGGGACCGGGTCGGCCTCATCGTGTTTGCAGGAGACGCATTCGTCCAGTTCCCTCTGACGTCGGACTACTCAGCGGCTGACCTGTTCATTTCCGCCGTCGATGTCGATGCAGTGCCGACTCCGGGAACAATGATTGCGAGCGCCATTGAGCTCGTCCTGAAGTCCTTTCCAGAGGATCTGCCAACAGAGAAAGCGCTCATTATCGTGAGCGACGGCGAGGACACCGAAGGAGATCTCGATGCAGCGATTAAGAAAGCAACTTCCGCCGGCGTGAAGGTATTTACCGTAGGGATGGGTACGGTAGCCGGAGGACCAATCCCGCTCTATGATGCTTCCGGAAACAGAGCGGACTATAAACGCGACCGGCGTGGATCCATTGTGATCTCCAAGCTCGAAGAAACGACACTCAGGCAACTTGCTTCACCGACAGGAGGGTCATACCGTCGGGCAACGAGCGGTGGAAACGAGATTGACGAGATCTACGACGAACTTCTTTCCCTCGAACGAGTCGCGTTTGACTCAAAACAAGTAACGGGATATGAAAGCATGTATCAGTATCCGCTGGCCCTAGCGATCCTTTTTCTGATTCTTGATTTTCTCCTTTCCGAGAAACGCGGGACGCTTTTGCGCGTACTGAGGCGCTTGATTCCGGCCGCGGCGGTTCTTGCGGTGCTGGCGATGGTGCCGGTTCCTCTGAGTGCCCAAACCCACCGGTCTCTCATTGGCAGCGGTAACGATGCGTATGAGAAGAATCAGTATCCGGATGCCGAAACCCAATACAAGAAAGCCTTTCAGAAATACCCAGACTCCCGAATTGCACGCTTTAACATGGGGAACGCATATTATAAGCAGCAGCGCTTTGACGAAGCCAACCAGATTTTTGGTGAGTACGCGGTGTCGTCAGAGAATCCCACGGACGCATCAATGGCATCGTACAATCTTGGGAACTCCCTGTTTCAAACAGGGAAGCTCGATGAAAGCATCGAAGCATACAAGCAGGCACTCCGGCTAAATCCGCACGATGAAGATGCGCGTTACAATCTGGAGCTTGCGAGGAGGAAAAAACACGAACAAGAACAAAAAAATCAGCAGGATCAGAAACAGAACCAAAACCAGAAGAAAGACAAGCAACAGGAGCAGCAAAAGAAAGAGGATCCGAAAGAACAAAAGGATGAGGGCCAGCAGCAACCGGAACAACAGAACCAGCAACAGCGGAATCAGCAGCAGATACGGCAGCAGGCGATTCCCAAAGAGCAGGCTGAAAGAATTCTCGAGGCGCTCCGAAATAACGAAAAGGAAATCCAGAAACAATTACGAAAACGGGAACGTACGAGAGTGAGAACGGAAAAAGACTGGTAGAATGAGACGGTTCGGTAGACATATCGCCCTGCTACTCGTACTCCAAGTGTCGAACGGTCAAGACCTGAAATTTGAGGCACAGGTTGATCCACAACGAGTCGCCGTGGGACAACAGTTCCAGGTCAGCTTCACCGTGACGAGCACGCACTCTGTCCGTGTAAGGAATTTTGCTCCGCCGGATTTCGGCGGGTTCCTGATTCTGGGCGGACCGGTGGAATCCTCTCAGTACCAGTGGATCAACGGCAGAGCAACATCGACCGTGTCATATGCTTACACGGTTTCAGTCCAAAAGCCTGGCAAATACATCATCGGATCTGCTTCCGTTGAGCACGAAGGAAACCGCTACTCAACGAAACCTGTGGAAATCGCGGCTGTTCAGGGACAGCCTGGCGGGACAGCTTCAACCGGCGATCAGGGATCTCTGGGTGTGGATCTGAAGGAAAACCTGTTTATCAGAGTTTCTGCGGAAAAGCAGCGGGTTCGACAAGGGGAGCAGTTTATTGTGACGCATAAACTGTACACACGATTGAACGTCGAAAATTATGTGATCTCCAAAGCTCCGACCTTTGAGGGATTCTGGGCGGAGGATCTGGACCAGCAACGGTCTCCGGAAGTGACGAATGAGACGGTTGAGGGAAAGCAGTACCGCGTGGCAACAATCAAGCGCACAGCGTTGTTTGCCGCGCAGCCGGGAAAGCTCAGAATCACACCCATGGAAGTTCGTTGCGCAGTTCAAGTAAGGCGGCGATCCACAGATCCGTTTGATATTTTTAACGACCCCTTCTTCAGCCGCCTCCGGACGCAAGAAGTCGATATAGCCTCGAACTCACTTACGATCACCGTGGATCCGCTCCCCGTTCCTGCGCCGGCAGGATTCACCGGCGGAATCGGGAAATACATCCTTGATGCGTCGATCGACAAGCGCGAGCCAAAGACCGGGGATGCGATCACGCTGAAAGTGTCCATTGCCGGTATCGGCAATGTCAAACTCCTGTCCGTGCCTTCCCCTGTGTTTCCAACCGATTTTGAAACCTATGATCCGAAAGTGACGGAAAACATTTCGCGGGAAGACAACCTTATTCGGGGAACAAAAACGGCAGAGTTCTTGATGATACCACGCAATCCCGGTGAGAGGGTGATCGAACCAATGACGTTCGTGTATTTCGACCTCGAAAAAAACGCCTACGTTTCCCTCCGATCCCCGCGTTTTACTCTCACAATAGCACCCGGCAAAGATCCCTTCGCCGGTGGGTTGCCATCCGCAACCGCATCGAAGGAAGAGATTCGGTTGCTGGGCGAGGATATCAGGTTTCTTAAGCTCTCTCCTGGTTCCCTCGTTCGGACGGATGAGCAGGGCATTTCGGCGACAGCCGTAGCGGTTTACATGGTTTTGCCTGTGCTCATGTTTGCCGGATCCTATGCGTACAGGAAAAGACGTGAAAAGCTTCTTGGAAATATTTCGCTCACGCGCGCGCGAAAAGCCGGGCGCGAAGCGGCACGAAGACTGAAGAGTGCACGAAAACTTCTGGCGCAGGGGGATACCGAGACGTATCACTCGGAGGTATCCCGCGCACTGTTCCGCTATGTGAGCGACAGGCTGCAAATTCCGTTCTCAGCGCTGAGTCTCGATTCCGTGTCCGACGCATTGCAGGGACGCAAGGTGGGCGATGATGTGATAGGGCGACTGAAAACCTGCCTCGAACGCGCCGAGTTTGCAAGGTTTGCCCCCGGGGGAGATTCCCGGGAAGCCAGGGCTGACCTCCTGGACGCCGCCGCAAGCACGATTGATGAACTGGAGGATCTGCTTAACAGACGATGATGTGTCTTCGAGCTAAAGTCCTCTTCCTTGTCACGATCCCTTGGGCGTCTTTTGCTTCGGCCGCCCAAACGCCAACGAATGTGTTTGCATCCGGCAATGAACACTATCGGTCCGGCCGCTTTGCCGAAGCGATCGCAGATTATGAGAGCCTGCTGAAACAGGGATATGCAAGCGCGCCTCTGCATTTCAATCTTGGTAATGCCTATTACAGAACCGGGGATCTTGCCAGGGCGATTCTCGCGTACGAGCGAGCGCAACGGCTGGAACCGGGCGACCCGGACATTAGCTTTAATCTCCGTCTCGCCAATCTCCGCATCGTTGACCGCATCGACGCCGTGCCGGAATTATTTCTGGTTCGATGGTTCCGTTCGCTTGCAGAGGCCATTCCGGTTTCAGCAACCGTGTGGATTCTGCTGAGTGCGTGGGTTCTTTTGTTCGTTGTGCTCTCACTCCCCAACATTCTGGACCGCTTTCCCTTTGAACGTCCGGCCCGCATTCTGGCGTTGGCTGCGATTATTGTTGTCATTGTTTCTGCGGGTCTCCTTGGTCTTCAGGTGTACGAAGCCTCGAGCCGTACAGACGCGATCATTCTGGATGCTGTGGTCACGGCAAAGGCATCCCCGGATGACCAGAGTGTCGACACGTTCGTCATTCACGGCGGGTTGAAAGTTGATCTCGGTGATTCGGTTGGTGAATGGGTGAGAATAACGCTTGCGGACGGTAAGGTAGGATGGATTAGAAGTTCGTCCTGCGAGAGGATTTAATTGAACCGAAGGCCCGACATTTGTATATTGGTGTAGCCTGATTTCTTGGCTGACTGGTTCGACAACATTCATCAAAGCCGGACGCTTAGCTCAGC
>JACQPU010000091.1 GCA_016207365.1 Ignavibacteriales bacterium
AAGGGATGTGCGTGACCACCATCGTGTTGACAAGTCCAAACCTCCTGGCCAATCGTGCCGCGACAAAATATGCTACGGAGTTCACGATCGCAGCGGAAGCGAATAACGGACCGATCCAAATCGAATCGACGTCGAACCGCTGCACAAACCAGTACGTGAGCAACGAACGCGTGATGAATCCTCCCCCCAAACTGTCCAGTGTTGAAAGACTGGCGAACCTGACGATCCTTTTCCTCGTCTGAGGGGAGAATATACGTTTCTGGGTACTGCGCTCAGTTGATTCAATGCCCCTACTTAGTCGATAGTACGCCGGCACAAGCGTACCGAGAGCCAGAGCATAAATCAGAATCGCTGTCCGATACTCCGTGAGCGACTGTGGTACGCCGGCAAATAAAGCGCCAACCGCACCACCTACATCCATCATGAACGTATAGCGCGCAAAAATCGAGGTCCTGTTCACTTGCGTTGCAGATTGCGCAATCACCGCCTGGTCAATCGCCTGCAACGCTCCCCGGTCGCGTCCCATCCCGTTTACCATTCCGATAAACGACGCCCCGATGAGCAGGGAAATGTCCGAGGAAAAAGCCAGAAGAATCCCGGACATCGCCATCACCGCCGAAAGGAACGCGAGACTCTTCCTCCGTCCGATGCGATCCGCTGTTCTTCCCGCAAGCAACGTACCAACCGCCATTCCAAGCAGACCGGTGGCTATGAGGAAACCGATTTCCACCTCGCTCAGACCGAGCGCAGCAAGATACAACCCGTAAAATACGCTCAGGGCGCTTATCGCAAATGAGCGAACAAACGACGTAATAAAAACGATTCTTAGATCAGAACTCATCGACAGCGTTCTGATCCATTGTCGAATGATAAGTACAATGTGGAAGGGTGTGTCGTGTTGTCTCCACGACAGGCTCCTACGACCGGCTCAAAGATCTGAAATCAATGAGTGCGAAAGGAAGGTACAACAGCATGATGCAGAGGTACAGGAAGCACACCATGATAACCCCCGCGAATGTGTTGGCGGAACTTAGCGAAGAGGAGGGAGAATGTCAACTAGGGGGAGGGGCATTCCAACATTCCAGAAAAGAGCCGTCACATTCCTTCCATTATTCCAACAGCAATTTCCCACTGGCTTTCTCCTCCTCGGTCAACACCTCATTCATGCTCCCGCTCCTGAATCCCTGAAGGTCGAGTGTGACGTAATTGTAACCGAGGCTCTTGAAGTGTTGAACGAGGGCGCTGCGGAAGGCATCGTCAAAAACACGATGAAATTCCTGCGGCCCGAGCTCGATTCTTGCAGTGCGATCATCGTGGTGGCGGACACGGAAAGATCTGAATCCGTTGTCGCGCATGAAGGTCTCGGCAGCATCGACTTTCATGAGATTCTCCTTTGTGATTCCAAATCCGTACGGAAACCGCGACGAGAGACATGCGAATGACGGTTTGTCCCACGTCGGTATCCCCAGGTGCTTTGCCAGTACCCGCACATCGTTTTTTGTGAAGCCGGATTCGAGCAGGGGCGAACGGACGTTCTGCTCGGACTTTGCCTTCATGCCAGGCCGAAAATCCCCGAGGTCGTCAACAATGGTCCCGTCGGCTACCCATCGGATCCCCCCGCTCTCCGCAAGAGCATGAAGCTTTCCGAAAAGCTCCGTTTTGCAAAAATAGCATCTGTTCAGCGGATTCTCGCGGAACTTCAGATTGTCGGTTTCTTCCGTGTTGACGACGCGGTATCGCGAACCGAATTGCCGCGCAATCGTGAGGGCTTCTTCGAATTCGCGGGTGGGGTACGTCTCGGACCGGCCGATCACGGCGAGAGCACGGTCGCCCAGGACGTCGGTTGCAACGCGAATCAGCAATGTGCTGTCAATTCCACCCGAGAAACCAATGGCCACCGAGCCGAGATCGGAGAGAATGTGTCTCAATCTTTCGTATTTTTCGGAGACTTCTGAGGGTAGCATTCGGCGCGTGCGGAACTATCAACAAATCAATTAATAACAAAATCCCGAGAAGAACAATACATCGTTTTTTGACTTTTTAGTTTTTCCTTTTTCATTGTCACCCGATTTCCATCATCTCCTTCATCTTTTTAACATCCATCTCCTTTCCCGTCCACAACCGAAACGACTCCGCAGCTTGATTAAAGAACATCTCAAGTCCGCCTGCAACCGTTGCCCCGGCATTCCGGGCGGACTTGAGGAGCGCTGTCTCGCGCGGCGTGTAGACGAGATCAATAACAACCTGATTCTTCTGAAACTTGACATCCTCCAAGGGTGAAGCATCCGTGTAAGGCTTCATTCCCACACTCGTCGTATTAATGATTACAGTCGATGTCTTGATAAGGTCCTGCAGACCATCTTGGAAGAGAGATTCGGGCACTATGGGAGTGCCGGACGTGGAGAATGCCGAGGCAAGGTTCTCGGCTCTTTCGATCGTGCGATTGAGGATAAGGACGCGTTTGGGAGGAAAGGCGGTTGTAAGCACGTGGAGGGCAGCCCTGGCGGCACCACCGGCTCCCAGAAGGGCCACGACGCTGGTGCTGATGGATTGAGCATAAGGAGCGATGAGAGTCTGAAATCCCTGAATATCGGTATTAAATCCAACAAGCACTCCGTCCCGATGAACAACCGTATTGACTGCTCCCACAGCCCTGGCGCCTTCGTCGAGGCGGTTGAGGAGAGGGATGATGGTTTCCTTGTGCGGAATCGTAACATTGAACCCTGCGAATCCGGAGCTTTTCAGTTCTGCGATTCTCTCAGCCAGTTCGGCCGGATCGATATCAATGGCCTCGTATGTGCAGTCTAGACCATGCGCCGCAAAAGCCGCGTTGTGCAGTTGAGGAGAGTCCGAATGGGAAACAGGGTGGCCTATGATGGCGTATCGTTGCATGGGAGGAAGGAAAAGCCTAATAAACAGAGCCGGTGGGACCCGGAGGGACCATCAGTGCTTTAAAAGCCGACGGAGATCCCGCGTGTCACTAAGGGACGGAAATTCCAGGACAAAACTCTTCTTCAGCTCCCCGTCAATTGCAAAGGCGGCCTTCAGACTCTTCAGGGCATCGATCTTGTTCCCCTGGAGGAGGAGTGCCTTTCCCTTGCTGTAGAAGGCAGGAGCAAATTGGGGGGCAAGTCGGAGACATTCATTCAAAGCCTGTACTGCCTCCTCGGCCTTTCCAAGTTCCTGCAATGTGTCGCCGTAATCAAACCACGCTTCGGCATTCGTCGGATCAAGCTTGAGGACCATTCGATAGCTTGCGAGGCAATCCTCATATCGCCTGAGGTTGTATTCGGCGTCCGCACGAGCATACCACAGCTCGGGATAATCCGCATAGATCGACAACGCCTTCTTGTAATCTGCCAGTGCCTTTCTGGGCTGTTCGAGAGCGTCGTAGCTGCAGCCGCGGCCGAAATATGATTCGTAATGCAAGTCGTCGAATTCAAGCGCTTTCGTAAAGCAATCGATTGCTTTTGCGTACTGGCCGAGTTCCTCGTATGCGTTGCCCAGATTGTGCCAGGCTGGTACGTCGCCGGGTTCGAGATCCAGAGTTTGCTTGTACGCATCGATTGCCTCGAACATCCGCCCAAGGTTCGCGTAGGCATTGCCCATATTATAGAGAGCAGCAGGGAAATCCTCCTTGATCGCGAGGGCGAGCTCGTAACTCTGGATCGCCTGCGAGTAGCGACCCAGGCGGTTGAGCACAATACCCCGATTGTACCAGGCATTATAGTTGAAAGGATCTCTGTTCAGGTGCTCGTCGTAGCATCGTACGGACTCTTCCATCTGATCCAGAAAATCGTGGCAATAGCCGAGTTCGTACCATGCTTCCTGATGGTTGGCATTCACAGCGAGGATGTGCTGAAAAATCTCCACGGCTTCCTCAAAGCGGTCCATTTTCTCGAGTGTAACACCCTTGTGGAACAACGCCTCTTCCGATCCGGGCTCAAGCGTCAGAGCGTATTCAAAAGCCTCGACGGCTTCTTCCACGCGGTTGATGTTGTCCAGGGTGACGCCGCGGTTGACGTGGATTTCAGCGTCGGCGGGATTGAAATTCAGGGCCTGGTCGTAGGCCTCCAGCGCGTCTTCGTATCTGGTGAGATTGTTGAGAATCATCCCCCGGCGCTGCCAGGCGTCGGCATTGTAGGGCTCAAAGGAGAGTAACCGGTCGCAGAACGAAAGAGCCTCTTCGTACTGCTCGTGCTCAAAGCAGAATTGAATGATCTCTTCGAGAGTCTCGGTGCTGTTGATGTCCTTTTCGCCGTTTTTCAACTGCTCTCGAAACCTTGCCACATCCTCGTCCCGGCGTCTGCGGGGTTTCGGAGCCTGGTCGTCGTCGTCGAAATGGTCAAAAGCCTGCATTCAGTTTCCCTGAACTCTGGAAGAGTCCGTCAGCACGTCCTATCCGCTTGGAATAAAACAAAAAAACGAAACGATGTCAAGTAATCATTCAAAAGGAGTCACTAACCGGCTGGAATTTAGGGAAATCGCCATCGGAACGGTCGATTGCATTTTCGTCGATCTTGGGGTATATTAAAAACCGGCCTTTTCCGGAGAAACAGGTATTGATAGCGCAGAACATAGAACAGTTGAAGCGCCGGGTCGCAGAAGCCTGTGCAAGGGTTGGTCGGGATGCAGAGGATGTCCGGATTGTGGCCGTTTCCAAGACATTTGGGGTGGAATTGATCAAAAAGGCATTCGAGGCAGGCCTGGTTGATTTTGGCGAGAACTACGTGCAGGAGCTGAGGGAAAAGATGGAACGCCTGAGCGGAAAACCGGTCCGCTGGCATTTCATCGGCCACCTGCAAACGAACAAAGTTAAGTATATTATCAACTCAGTCCGGTTGATCCATACGTTGGACTCGGTGAGACTTGCGGAGGAGCTGCAGAAAAGAGCTACAGGGCCTGTTGACGTCCTTGTTGAAGTGCACACGACGGATGAAGCCACGAAGACCGGGGTTGACCCGAGGGACGTTGTTCCATTGGTCCGCGAGGTGGTACGATTGCAGAATGTCAGGATTTGCGGATTGATGACGATGGGTCCGTTTTCCGATACTCCCGAAGATTCAAGGCCGTCGTTTCGGATGCTGAGGGAACTCAGGGCGAAGGTCGAATCAGAAAACATTCCCAATGTCAGGATGCAGCATTTGTCGATGGGAATGACACATGATTTTGAAGTGGCGGTTGAAGAGGGAGCGACGATTTTGCGCATTGGAACGGCAATCTTTGGCGGGAGGAAAGCGCGGGAAAATTCGAAATCATAAGATCGAAATTCGAAACAAGCACGA
>JACQPU010000090.1 GCA_016207365.1 Ignavibacteriales bacterium
CATTATAACCGGCGGTTCAGTGAATCGTTCAAGCGTTCTCTCCTCAGGGCATACAATTTCTTCGCAGACCTTCGGGATGTCCGCACCGTCTCGGTGTTTCACACGCTCTTGCTGGCGCTGATGATTTCACTCACGCTAGCGGTCGTTCTTTCGGGTCTTCTCTACCATTATCGTCAGGATCGCATGGCGGATTATGTTCTGACCCAGATTCTGGTGTGGGATGGGGTCAAAGAAGCGGTCGTGCGCGCGACGTGGAATCCACTCGAAGGGATTCTCGCGTTCACGGGAGCTTTTCTGGGCCTGTCGGTGCTCCTCTCGGTGCTGATCCGATCGGGTTCATTCTTTATCCGGTCGCGGATCCAGTGGCTCCACGCCTACACAGTCATCGTCTGGGCGTCAGTACCGGTCGTATTCCTCAGTCCCGTGGGAATGAGCTTGTTTAAGATCCTTCAGACTCCATTTTACGTTATCCCATCTTTTTTGCTGCTGTCAGCTTTTCTTCTGTGGATCGGTGTCCGGTCCCTGAAAGGAATCTCTGTAATTTTGGACCTGAATCCCGCCAAGACCTATATCGGGGGGGTGGTTCTGGTGAGTGCCTGCGTGGCTCTGCTGGTGTTGTACTATGACACTGAATACCAATTGACGTCCTACCTTCAATTCCTGTACAACATGACGCGTGGATCCGGATAATGTATCTGTCCAAGATCGAAATCCTGGGATTCAAATCGTTTGCGCATAAGGTAAACCTCACCTTTGACGCGGGCATCACCGCGATTGTTGGCCCTAACGGGTGCGGGAAGACGAACGTTGTGGACGCGATCCGGTGGGCGCTCGGGGAGCAGAGGCCCACAACATTGCGCAGCGACAAGATGGAGGATGTGATCTTCAACGGCACAAAGTCGCGCAAGCCGTTGTCGATGGCGGAAGTATCCCTGACCATTGAAAACACGAAGGGCATTCTGCCCACCGAGTATTCAGAAGTGACCATTACACGGCGGGTTTACCGTTCGGGGGACAGCGAGTACTATCTCAACAAGACTCTTTGCCGCCTGAAAGACATTCGGGACCTCTTTATGGACACGGGGATGGGTTCCGACGCATACTCCGTGATCGAGCTGAAGATGGTGGAGACGATTCTGAGCGACAAGGCGGACGAGCGCCGGAGGTTGTTCGAAGAGGCAGCGGGTGTCACCAAGTACAAGCACAGGCGAAAAGAAGCATACCGGCGGTTGGAAAGTGTCCAAAGCGATCTCACGCGTGTCAGCGACATTGTTCGTGAGGTCCAGAAAGCCGTGAACTCGCTGGAACGGCAGGCACAAAAAGCTGAGCGGTACAATGCCATGGCGAAGCAGCTCAATGACCTTGAAATAACACTCCTTGCGCGCGAATATTCCGGAATACTCGAAAGAATTTCTCCGCTTAAGGACGAGTTGAGCGTGGCGGTGGACGAGCGGAACAGGATCGATGTCGAGCTGAGACAGGAAGAGGCGCTCCTTGATGTCCTTCGCCGGGAGATGGAGGAACTGGAGGGCAGGAGCACTGAGGCGCAGTCTTCGCTCTCTCGACAGGTTGATTTCCTGCATCAGCTTGAGCAGTCGCTTGCGACGGCCAGGGAGCGCCGGAAGGCTCTCACCGCGAACATCGACCGGTTTGAGCGAGAGCGTGTCGAGCTGACCGCCCAGAGGGAACAGCGAGAACGCTCGCTTGCAGACCTGTCGCTGAAGCTTCAGGAGGCGGAGGAGAGAACCAGGGAGGCGGAGACAGTTGCTGCACGCAGACGCGAAGAACTCGCCGCCATTGACCAGGATGTATCCGGAAAGAAATCAGATTTGAAGGCACATCAGGATCGTGTGATTGCGCTTATCCACGAAATCTCGGATCTGCGCCAACGCGAGAATCAGGCACGGGCAAAGAGCGAGAACCTCAAGGGCCGAATTGAGTTCATTAGCGAAGAAAATGCCGCTCTCGGAGAGGAAATCCGGGAGGACACGGAGCTCGTTACGGCGCTGACCGCGGAAGACAGGGAATTGAGAAGAAAGTTTGCGGAAGCGGAGGTGCGTGTCCATGAGATGGAGGACGCAAAGAACAAGACGCTCGAAGAGATCGAGACATTGCGGGAGCAGGATTTTGAACTTCGAGGCAACCTCGACCGAAAACGCGCGAGGATTGATCTTTTGAAGGGCCTTGTCGAGAGTCACGACGGTGTGTCGGAGGGGGCCAGTGTGCTCTTTGGTGACCCTGAGTGGCGGCAGCGGCTGGACACAACGGTGGGAGAAGCTCTGACCACCGATTCGAAATACCGCGTTGCCCTGGAATCGGCCCTTGGTGATGCGACTGGCTACGTGATTGTCGCCGGAAGCGAAACTGCTTATGATGCCATCGAATACCTGAGGTCGCGTCAGAAGGGAAAGGCGACTTTTGTTTGTCTCGACAGAGTGCCGCGGGGGGCAAACGATGCGGTGAAGATTGACGACGACGGTGTGGAGGGTTGGGCATGGGAGTTTGTCCGGACCGATGCAAGGCATGTCCCCGTGTTTCGTGCTCTGCTTGATGGCACGCTCATTGTCAGCAGGCTTGATGCGGCCCGCCGCATAGGTGGGAGGCATCAAGGAATCCGGTGCGTGACACTTGAAGGGGAAACCGTGAGTGCCCGGGGGGTTGTTCGCGGCGGAAGCGCCCGGTTGGATGAAGGGGGCCACATAGGACGGAAGGCACAGATTCTGGAGCTCGAGCGGGAAATCAGGGAACTTGAAGAGAAGCGTGTTCGCTTTCAATCAGAATTCGAGCGTCTTCATCGGGCGGTGGACGAAGCGGATATCGTCCGGCTCAAGGAAGAAGCGCGGGAATTGGAGCAACAAACGACGACCGTTGAGGTCAGGATCGCACAGCTTGAGTTTGAGAAGAAACGCGCGGGGGAAACGGTCGATCGCGGAACAGTGGAGACGGGGCGTTTAAGGAAAGAGATCGAGGCGTTAACACGGGAACTTGATGAAATTGGGCCGGCGCTCAAGAGTCTCGAGGGTCGGAAAGCCGAGGCTGAGCGGCTTTCGGGCAACGCGGCACGCGATCTCGAATTGCTCGAAGTTCGTCTTGCAGAGCATGCCCGCAACGCCCATGACGCAAACCTGGCAGCGCTGTCACGCAAAAGTGAACAGAAGAGCCTCGAACAGGAGATTCAGCACACCCGTACAACGATGCAGACCCTTCTCGATACGTACGAGCAGCGCGGAATGGAAATTGCAGATGCCCGGGAGGAAATCGAAAGCCTGAAATCGCTTCTGGTCGAAACCGAGGGCTCGCTGAAGCGGGCCCGGGAGAGCGTGAATGTTCTGAAGAACCAGAAGAATGAGGTCGATGAGGAGTACGCGGGAAAGCGGGCTCAAGTTCACGAAATTGAGCTCAGACTGAAGGATGAACGTCTCCGCCACCAGGGTTCCCTCAAAGCCGCTCATGATCTTGAATTCAAGATTCAGGAACTGACGATGAAAGCCGAAGGGCTGAAGACGAGGGCACGGGAAGAGTTTGAAATGGACCTCCTGCTGCAGTCATTTGAGGACAGTGAGACGTTCGATTTTGCCGCGGCACGGGAAGAAGTGAGAATCTTGAAGGAGAAACTCCGATCACTTGGTCCGGTGAATTTTGCCGCATTCGACGAGTACAAGAGCGAGAAGGA
>JACQPU010000015.1 GCA_016207365.1 Ignavibacteriales bacterium
CCGTCCACAATTTCCGATTCCGCCACACCGCTACCGCGGACAATGAGGAGGAGTACTGTGACTCCCCCCAGCAAAACAACGAGGGGCAAAATCCATCGCATACGAACGGCGGTACGGCCGGAAGGGTGCTGCGGTTGTGCGGACGAGGAACCCGAGGAAACCCCGTGGAGATGCTCAGCCATTCTTTTTTGCTGCACTCAAACTAAAAACCGGCCATTTCTCCCTGCGAAGAATTGACCGGTTCTCAAACGGCACATACTTTTCAGGAATCAGCGATCCTCCGCACCAGATGGATGGGTTCTGTCGAAGAAATCAGAAGTGTATCCGGATCCCCACCAGTACATCGGGGGAAGCCGGCGAAACTGAATTTGCAACCACATATTGTCCGTCGGTCGGTAATTCAACTGTGCCCTTGTCAGATAAATCCCGCCAAAATCGCTCATGCCTCCCGGCACACCGAAGGGAGAATGCAGGACACTCACGTCAAACTGCACGTCAAGGGGATCGGAGAACCTGTATGCGAGACTGTTGGTGTACATCCCCATCGAAAGACCCCGGCCGCCAAACGACGAATATGAAAGCGTGTAGGAATGACGCATGCTGAGCCGGGACGGATCCAGCCATCCGAACAATAGCCCGTCGGATGGTCTCATAACAGACGAACTGACACCGGTCATTGCAGACGTGCCGGTAGACTTAAACTGTGCAGAGGCACTCCCCACCAGAACCACAATCGCCGCGACTATCCAGAATTTCATCGTTCGTCTCCGTTTCAACTCATGATACCCATTTCTGCTTTCAGAGTCAAGTAAAGCCCGACTTACCGGCATTGTCCCAACGTGCCGCCGCGAGTTGTTTCATGCCGACCGGCTTCTATCCTCCTCTGAGAACTGCACGTGCGGCCTCGAGTTGCTCCACGGTGTTGATGCCGAGAATCTCCTGTTCGTCGGACGCCTTGATCGCTGATACGTTCCACTTCATTCTCCAGAAATATTCAAAAACGTCGGTGAGGTAATACTCGTTCTGAACGTTGTGCGGAGTGATATGGCCAAGGCCGTCAAAGAGCTTCTCCTTTTCAAACACATAGATCCCCGAATTAATTTCCCGCACAGCCTTCTCCTCGGCCGTCGCATCCCTCTCCTCCACAATCTTCAGAACAGATCCGTCTTTGTTCCTGATTATGCGTCCATAACCCCTTGGATTTTCCATTTCGGCCGTCAGGATTGTTGCCACCGCTTTTGTTTCGCGATGATTACGGACCAGATTTGCGAGCGTGGTGCGCGTCAGAAGCGGAACATCACCGGAAAGCACCAGTACATCTCCCTGGAAATTCTCCAAAGTCGTCTTTGTCTGCAGTACCGCGTGCCCCGTTCCCCGTTGCTCGGCCTGGACGACCGCCTCGGCATCCGGGTGGGATGCTCGCACGTAGTCCATGATCGTTTCGCGTTGATGACCGACGATCACAATGACACGGGACGCAGCAATGGAATAGGCGACGTCGACAACAAAATGAATCATGGGCTTCCCGTTCAGCTCGAACATCACCTTCGCGCGCCCGGGATCTTTCATCCGTTTTCCCTTCCCCGCTGCAAGAACCACAGTTGCCAACGGTCGTTCGGAAGTCATGAGGTTGCCTCCGCAGGCACAGAAACAATCGCATTATCCAGAAGCCTTGTACGTCCAAAACGTACCGCGAGGGCAATCAGGACCTCAGGAGGCCCGATCTCGTCAATCTCGCGAAACGTGTTCGGATGAACAAAGGCGATGTAATCGATGGATGAAGCCCGCGCCTCTTGCAGCATTACCTCCATACCCGATCGCAGGACGACAATGCTCCGTTCCCCCCGGCCGATGGCATCTTTGGCAAACCGGAGGCTTTTCCAAAGCGCAACGGCGCTTTTCCGCTCGTCCGGATTCAGGTAAATATTCCGCGAACTCATGGCGAGGCCATCCGCTTCACGGACAATGGGAGCAACGATCAGGCGCACATCCAGATTGAGATCCCTAATCATCTGTCTGATAATAGCCGCCTGCTGTGCATCCTTTTGACCAAATACCGCAGTATGGGGTTTGACGATCTGGAAGAGCTTCATCACGACGGTGGTCACCCCCCGGAAATGTGTAGGCCGAATTTTTCCCTCCAGGATGCCCGCGAGCTCCTCGGTCACCACGTAGGTTCGGTATCCTTCGGGATACATGTCGCGCGTCTCGGGCATGAACAAAATATCCGTTCCCGCCTCTGCGGCAAGTTTTTCGTCGCGGACAGGATCGCGTGGATACTGTTCCAAATCCTCGTTTAGACCAAATTGGGCAGGATTGACAAACAGAGTGGTAACGACAACATTGGTTTCTTTCCGTGCACGGGCGATCAGACTCAGATGTCCATCATGCAGAAAACCCATGGTTGGAACAATCCCGATCGATTTTCCTTCGCGCCGGAGCCCTTCCGCCCGCGTCTGCATGTCGGCAATACTTCGGACAATCTCCATGCTCAGATGATCTTCTTGCCGAATCCCGACTGAATGAGTTCCACTGCAAACTCGGCCGATTGGTTCCTGTTGTCCAGAATCGGGTTGACTTCCACCATCTCCAACGACGTCATTTTTCCGGATTCATTCAGTGTTTCCATGATGAGGTGCGCCTCACGGTAATTCAGGCCGCCTTTGACCGGCGTACCCACGCCGGGAGCGACCTGGGGATCGACACCATCGAGATCAAAACTCACGTGCAGAAAATCTACCTGGCGCAGCCGGCGCAGAGCTCTTGCAACGACCACCGAAATCCCATGCTTATCAATGTCTTCCATGGTAAAGATGTTCATTCCCGTTTGCTTAATGATCTTCCGCTCGCCATCGTCCAGGTCGCGCGTACCAATCAGAACAACATCACGCGGATCAACTTTCTTGAAGTCTCCTCCGACTGACGTGATCTCAATCGCCCCCAACCCAATGGAAGCTGCGAGCGGCATCCCATGAATGTTTCCCGAAGGAGTGGTCTCGGCCGTGTTCAGATCGCCGTGGGCATCGATCCACATAACGCCGAGCCGCTTCTTATTCTTCCGGCAGTAGGATGCAATGCCAGCAATACTGCCAATGGCCACCGAATGGTCGCCGCCGAGAATGAGGGGGAAGCCGCCATCGGCGAGCGCCTTTTCCACTTTGGCGTACAGCAACGTGCAGGCCCTGACAATTTCCGGCAGATACTTGAGTTTTTCGTTGCGGATTTTCTGAAGCTCGGGAGGTTTGACGCCGATGTCGCCCTCGTCAACGACCTGATGGCCGAGGGCCGTCAGTTTTTCACTAACCCCGGCAATGCGGATTGCGGACGGCCCCATGTCGACGCCGCGCCGTCCGGCGCCGAGATCCATTGGCACGCCAAGGATGTATATCTTCATACATGTTCAATGAGCCAGAAGCGCCAGCATCTTCGACACGGTGTCTTTCATTTCCTTGCGGTGTACGACCATGTCGATGAATCCCTTCTCCAGAAGAAATTCCGATCGCTGAAATCCTTTTGGCAGGTCTTTCCCGATCGTCTGTTTGATGACGCGCGGACCCGCGAATCCAATGAGGGCTCCGGGTTCGGCGATGTTCACGTCGCCCAGCATCGCATAACTCGCCGTCACTCCGCCTGTTGTCGGATCGGTCATGACGGAAATGTAGGGAATGCCCGCGTCGGAAAGCTGGGCGAGTTTGGCGCTGGTTTTAGCAAGTTGCATGAGCGAAAGAGCGGCCTCCATCATTCGAGCCCCGCCGCTTGATGACACGATGATCAGCGGATGACGGGTCTTCATGGCCTTGTCAATAGCGCGGGCAATCTTCTCGCCAACAACCGACCCCATACTTCCCCCGATGAAAGCAAAATCCATGCAGGCGACAACCACAGGCTGCTTGTTGATCTTTCCTGTGCCGGTCCGCACAGCATCATACAGGCCGCTTTTCTTGGTCGTCTCCTTCAAGCGATCGGCATATTTCTTCGTGTCCACAAATCCGAGTGGGTCCGTGGATTGCAGTTTTTTGTCCATTTCACTGAACGAGCCGTCATCCAGCAAAAGGTTAAAGTATTCCTTGCTTCCGATTCGGAAATGAAATGAACACTTGGCGCAGGTAAAAAGGTTCTGCTCGAGCTGCCGCCGGTGAATGATCTCCCCGCACCCTCCACATTTGGTCCACAGCCCGTCCGGCGTCTCCTTCTTTCCTTCGGAAACAATATTCTCTTTGGATCGTCGAAACCACGCCATAGTCTTCTCCTTCCTCGTTACACGCGGGAGGGAGCCCTTTTCGGCACAAAATCTTTCAAATACATCGGCTCCGCGGCCGTGACATCGGCCGTCTCTCCCCGCCCCACCTGTTGCACCCCCAGAACGGCAATCAGATCCCCGCGGTAGTGTTCTCTCGCTTCCTCAATTGCCATGACCGCGCCCCGAAACGATTGCGCGACCACCGGGGAATCCGTCACGACAACAAGGTCTTCTCGCGACCCGATTCCTTTTTCGAGATCGCCTGGTTCGCGGAGCAAAACACTGCCCTCGGCTCTGACCGCGCCCTCCCTCATTTCGAATATCCCCCAATAAAAATCCCCTTTTTTCGCATCTAATGCCACTAGTATTTTCCCGGCAGCCTTGTGTTTCGTCGCCGCAGACACGGCAAGTCCTGAAAATGTCGGTACAACAAGCAGTGGCCTGTTCAGGGAAAAGCAAAGTCCCTTTGCCGCGCTCATACCGATCCGCAGTCCTGTGAATGAACCCGGTCCGGACGACACCGCCACGGCACCAAGGTCCTGCAAGGAAATTATCGCCTCGCTGAGAACTGTCTGAATCAACGACGGCAGTTGTTCGGAATGGACGGTGGTTGCCGTAAGCGATCTGCACGCAAGCGCGCCATGCTCGTCGGCAAGACCGACAGAACAAAGGGCCGAGGATGTTTCGAGCCCAAGAACGATCATGGTTTTCCGGTTTCCCTGATTACCTCCGGAACCACGCGATCGATTCTGATCTCGCGCTCGTTCTCCTGCGAACCATGCGCAAGATGCACGTCGATGCGCCGGGAAGGCAACAATGACCCGAGACGATCTGCCCACTCGACCATGGTGATTCCATCACCAAAGAAAATTTCCTCATATCCAAGATCAAGTATTTCATCGCCCGATTCCACCCTGTAGAGATCCAGATGGTAAAGCAGTAGTTCCTTCCCATGCTGATCACGTCCCCGATAGCGATGGAGAAGGACGAACGTCGGACTTGCCACGTTTTCTGCCACACCGAACCCTTCACACAGCCCTTTCACGAACTGCGTTTTCCCAGTACCCAGATCGCCAAAGAGCGCGAGGACACCGCCTCGCCGGAGATGCGATGCACAGGCCGCGGCAACACTCCGCGTCTCTTGTTCGGATGCAGTCCGGTAAGTACCTGTGAACGTCATTTCGAACGCAAGGTCGCTACAGGGAGAATCATTTCCTCCATCGAAATGCCGCCGTGCTGAAAACTGTCGCGGTATTGATTGAGGTAACGGTGATAATCGGTGGGATACACAAAATAGTAGTCTTCCCGGGCGAGAACATAGTTGGTCGTAACGCTGGCGCGCGGAAGTTTGAACTCAGCCGGGTTCTTGACAAATACCGCCTGACGGTCGTCAACCTTGAGATTCCGGCCGTATTTGTACCGAAGATTCGTCGATGTCTCGCGGTCTCCGATGATCTTCGAACCGTGCAGACATCGAATGCTTCCGTGATCCGTTGTAATGACGATCGTGACATCCTTCTGGCCGGAAAGCGTCTTGAGCATGCCAAAGAGCGAGGAGTGCTGAAACCAGGTTCGGGTGAGGGACCGATACGCGGCCTCATCCGGCGCAATTTCCTTCAGCAGCGGCGAGTCCGACCGGCCATGCGCAAGCATGTCCACGAAGTTCACCACAATCGCCGTGAGGCGGCTCGGAAGGTATGAGAGGATGTTCTGCTCGATCTGCTTTCCGAACTCCGCATCGAGGATCTTGATGTATTTGGTCTCCGGCTTTCCGGGGACTCGTTTGCGCTCAAGAAGTTTGTCCAACAGCATGTGCTCGTCCCTGTTCCGGCTTTTCTCGTCATCCTCACCTGCCTCCCAGAGTTCCGGGAAACGTTGTTCGAGATCAAGCGGAAACAGGCCGCTGAAGATCCCGTTGCGGGAGTACGGTGTTGCCGTGGGAAGTATGCTATAATAGAGATCGCGTTCCACGGAAAAAAACTCCCTGAGCAAATCCTCCATTACAAGCCATTGGTCGAGGCGCATGCAGTCGACGACGAAGAAGAACACGGGGGTGCGGCCCGTTACGTGAGGAAGTACGAACCGCTCCACAACATCGACGGACAGGACGGGCCTCTCTCCGGGCAGAGCATTAACCCATCCGCGGTACGAACGTTCTACGAACTTTCCAAAGGCACCGTTGCTTTCTTTTTTCTGATCCTGCAACGTCTGCCGGAGTCCCAGCTCAGGATGACCGTCCAGCTCAAGATCCCACAGCGTAATCCTCTGATACAACTCCCGCCAATCGCGCCCGTCCATCGGTCCGCTTAACCGGAGGCTGATATTCTGAAATTCCTGAATGTAATCCCGGGAAACAATCCCGCCGGCGATTTTTTTCGCCTCGAGAATCTTCTTGACCGCGAGCAAGACCTGGCTGGGATTGACGGGCTTTGTGAGGTAATCACTGATCTTCACGCCGATCGCCTCATCCATGAGGCTCTCGGCCTCGTTCTTCGTGATCAGCACAACGGGGAGCGCCGGTTTGAGTTCCTTCATCTCGGCAAGGGTCTGCAATCCCCCGATACCGGGCATCATCTCGTCCAGGAACACGAGATCATAGGCTCCGTTTCGGACAAGATGCACGGCATCCTCGCCGTTGGTGGCCGTCTCTACGCGATACCCTTTTTGTTCCAACAGGAGTACGTGAGCCCTGAGGAGGTCGATTTCATCATCGACCCAAAGAATTTTCTTTCCGAATGCGCTCATACTGTCGTGTAAACTAATCATAATTCGGATTTGGGACAAATGAAAAGGGGAAATCAGGTTTAAAGCTCCAGGTTCAAGGTCCAATGATCGATAGGTTTTCCTTGACCTGGAACCTAAAACTTATGAGATTTGAACCCTGATATCCAATCCCCCTTCATTAATCGTCGACCCCGGAATAAGAGAGCCACCCTCGTCGGGTTTGAGGCGGGTGTATTTGTAGTAGATCGACGCCGTAACGCGGGAACTGAGAATGTAACGGATCCGCGGTTCAATGATGGTACGGACAGTCCCCCCGAGCGGATCGCCGTCTTCCTTGAAGAACAGCTGACGGAAATCATACACGCGTCTGTTGTTCTTCGAATAACTGTACGAGAAACTGATATCGAGATCGTTTGACAATGACAATCCGAAGAACGGAAACTCAAATCCCCGCCGTGAATAGTTGGCAGAGATGGTGATGTCGCTCGTGTTCGATTCCGAAATCGTCCGAACTGCCGGCGTGAGGTCGAAGGATGTTGTGGAACTGAAACGTACGTTGCCAACGAGCATCCCTTTACCCACATCTTTGAATGTAATCGTGACTCCCAGCAGGGGGGTAAATCCGTACAAAACGCTTTCCGATTCCGTAACCTCGCCACCCGTGGGCGTCAGCCTCCATCGCCGCCGGAATGTCGATGTGTAGGTGTGATCGAGACTTACGCGCGAGGCAAATCCCGAAAACAACGGCAGTTTCTCAAGTCCATCCCATCGTATCGACCAGTTCGGCCGCGGCATTAACGCGCTGATCAGGCTTCTTCCGATGGGCAACGCCTCCATGCCATCCTCAAAGGCCTCGATCAGCTTCAAATCCTCGCTGCGCGTGTCCGAACGGTCCGCCTTGAGAAGCTCGAACTCCTTGTTGACCTGCGAAATCCCGGTCTTGAAGAGCTTGAAGAACGAGCTGTTGGGGAAGGTAATGTACGATCGGGAGATGTCGCCGGAGATGTTTCTGCTGATTTCCGTCGGCACACCCAGAGAGTCCGTCTGGATCGTCCTGTTCAGATTATAGGACCAGCCGAGGGACCATGTAAGATCGAGTCGCGCACCCTCCCAGAGAGAACGGGACGTCCTCAGGGAAAGATTGTTTGCCTGCGAGTAGATATCTGAAAGATTGCCGAGAGGGGCCCGCAGGCCCGGTTTTGAATATCCGCCAAAGAACGGGAAGGACCCCCTTGTACCGATAACAACATCGCCGTGCGGATCAGACGACAATCCCAGCTGATACAGAAGCGAGGGACCATGCCATGGGACGGATTCCTGAATAAACGGTACACGGCCGAACACGTTGAGGAATCCCGTGTTCCCCAGCACACCGCTGTTCCTGGCCGTGTTTGAATGGTTAAAGGAGATCGACAGCCGGTCCCAGTCGAAGAACGGTATCTTGATAAGAATCCGCGTGAGCTGATCAAGTCTCTCCCCCATGGTCATACCGCCTGTGTCGGCCGCCAGGCCCAGACGTTTCGCGGGCCAGATTTCATCCGCGATCACCTTCATGTTGATATCAACCGAACTCATGCCGGAGACACTCCTTCCTGCCGACCGACCCAGCGGACCCGCCTGCGGATTATTCTGCCAGTCATACCTGCTGGAGTAACGAAAGGTCGGAGTAAAGATTTTGTCAAATTTCCAAACCTGGGGTACCACGAGCCTCGTATTCAGCGAAACGTTTTGAGTGAAGGATCTGGTCAATCCAAAATCGATCAGCCCCGCCTTGCCGAACATATCACCCAGGATATCCAGTAACGGCCGCTGGTTTCCAAATCGATCCACCTCGAAATGCACAAGACTGCTCGTGACATCAGCCGAGTAATCGATCGACGGATTGATCATACCTCCATCCACCAACGGCCAGGAAAAGGTGAGCTGGCGCGTCGATTCGAAGTTCCTGGAAATGGGCCTCTCCTGCGCCTGATTTCTCACCCGCTCCCTCGTCCGCGATCGTGAGAGCGTTGTCGCCAGGCCGATGTTGCGCGGGAGATAAAACAGCCGCACACCTTTGAACGGACTGAACAGAAAGAAATCCCCCAGCGAAGAAAACGGCTCGACGAAATTCAACGGACTTAACGGAAGTGCATATCCCATGCGAAAACCCCATGACCATGCCCGGAATCGCTGCGTCGTCGGGTTTCTGCGCTCCGTGCTGGTGTACGAATAGGAAAACGTCATACGGTTGATGGTCTCCGAAACCAACCAGGAATCCGAGGGGATCTGCAGTTGTACCGAAGGGAGTGCGTAGGACTCTGTAATAGACAGGGACTGGGATTGGACGCGGATATCCGACGCCTGCCTTTCCGCTTCCTCCTTCGATTCACCTTCGCTCACCGCAATATCTGCAGTCCGGCGTGCCGCCTCATCCACCAGAATGTCCGTACCCGGCACGTAGCGGGGTACACTGAAGGCTTCTGCATGTGTGTAGGTCAGCGTCGCTCTCGAGCCCGTCCAACTCTGCGGCAGAAACTTTTCCAGCGACACGAGGGTGTTGACAGACCAGCTTCGGTCATCCAGGCGCGAGCCAAAATGCTGTTCCAGACCGTGAAAGAAAGGATCACGCCGTGTAAGACCAAAACCGAGTGTCGCCACATCCGCCAGCTTCAATGTAGCATCCGTTCTGTACGCCCACCCCGGCGTATCGTCCACATCGGACAGCCGCAATTCATTCACCCACACCTCTCCCGTGACATTCGTCGTACCCTTCCCGGCGGGATTTTCCACGCCCAGGACAAGCTCCGTGATGCGGCTGAGCGCCGGATTGCCAAGCACGCGGTACACGGCTCCCGCGGGACCGCCCGGAACGGGCACTGCCGCACTCAGTACGTTTGCGCTGTCGCGCACGAGCTTGATGGCCGTGAGATCGGCAAACCGAATGGTAATCCAGTTGTCCGCATGCCAGCCAGGACGAATGGGGGCGCGGTATTCGTAGTAGTTCAGAGAATCGGAACCGAAGCGGAAAAAGAACTCGGCGTCATAATTCGACGTATCGACGTATTGCATGAGGAATCCGGGCCGCTCGTCACCGTGAATAAACAGCTTCATGGTCCTGTAGTTCAGCACGTCCAGCGGGCGTGCAATGAGCTTCTTGAATGCCCGCTTCGACTCCCCGTCAGGCAGATTCGTGATCTGCATGGCCAGCGATTGCTCATTGCCTTCGATCACCTGATCCGGTCGCGTCCTGTCCAGCGGCCGCCTGACACCCGGAGGCGAGGTGTAATACGGATTTTCCTCGATGCCAACATTGCTCAGCCGGAAATTGTCGTCGTTCTTGTCCACTTTCTCCCACTGATTTCCGACGAGGTTGAATTCCGCAACCTTCACATACAGATCCTGCGCTGCGCCAGTGATCCACAAACGAATCGCCTCGACATTCGTCAATGCCGGTGTTCCGATCTGACGCGTGAATTCCTTGATGGGGATCCTGAGTTGGTACCACCCCGTCCCTGGTTCACCTCCGGTGACAAACCTCCTGAATCCCGCGCTCGTGGTATCCAGCGGAATCTCGTACTCAAAGTAACTCTCAGCCCGGTCCACAACATTGTTGTTGTTCAGATCTTCCGTATCCGGGATTTGCCCGCCCTGCTTGTTCCCGGTCAAATTCCCCTCGGTACCCTGCTTACCCAGGTAATTCTCCGGATTGACGGACTGTGGAACTTCACGGGAATAATTGTCTCCGGACGGGTCGGCCGCATATTCAGGATACTTCGCGATGAAAGCACTGAAGAACGTCCGCTCTGCTGCGTCAGACATCATGTCCAACCCGACATCCTGCGATGCATCATTGATAATCCCGAGTTTGATTCCTCCCCCAAGCCCATCCTCCGTATTCAGGATGCGGTTTGGAATCACGTCCTCGCTGACCGTTCCGAGGTCGATGTTGAGTTTCGCTCCAGGTGCATCCCGCTCCACCCGAATCCAGAGCTCCACAAACGTGATGTTCTCGTCCAAAAGATTTGCGGTCACGGTACTGAGTGGACGCATGATGCCGGCCCACCCTTTGGCGGGCTGAGCGAACAAACTGTCCTCAAGACTCATGGAATAATTGTAAGCCCCGCGGGCAGTTGGACGGAAAAAGAGGTTCAGCGTGGTAACAAAGTCTTCCGCGGCCGATCGTGTCTGCCGCGTCGGCCAGATATCTGACACATACACATCGCTGGGAAAGATGTTGAACCACGCCAGCTTGGCCTTGAACTCCATCTTCGCCGTGTCGGGACGCAGGCTTTGCCTGACCAGAGGATCGCTGAGATTGATGATCCCTCCGACAGGCTGATACGGATCGAGCGTCGAGATATATGAAGGAGCGCTTGCATCCCTCCAGGCTGCGTCGGCAATCTGAAGCGGAATTGTTCTTCGCACACCCTCGAAGTCGTCGATGTAAGCAACTCCGACGTCGCCGTCCTGGGCAATCGTACTCTTTCTTGTGTTGGGGTCCGGCAGCATGTACGCAGCTTCACCTTTGAGGGCAAGGCTTGAGGCCGCATTGGTCCTGATCCCGGGCAGCCAGTTGAGCGCCCGTGTGAGAAAATCCAGTTCAAACGATGTACCTCCGTCGAAACCCATGATCGTGTTACTGATGGGTTCCTCGTTCAATCGAACCTTGTCGCTCAGCGTCTGCTGGTTCAGGTTCATGATCGTGAAACCCAGGAGTGAGTTTCTGCTAACCTGAAGTTCCGCGCGCGCGCCGACAAGCGATTTCGATGCGAGCTGAAACAGATCGTTTGCCTCGTACTTGATCTGAATATTCGTTCCGGAAACGAGATAGACAGGATTGAGAATGACCACCGTGCCGGTCAGGTAATCCACCGTGTAATCTTCGTTTCTCTTCAGGGGTACCCCTCCGGCTTCTACCGACACGCTTCCATCGGCCACATTGAATCCCAGATTAAACTTCGATTGTACGCCGGAAACAATCGATCCTTCAATCGTAAATCGTTCGACCTTGCTGGTCTGAGCGCCGTTGTACGTGGTGTCATAAAGAACATCGACCGCAAAAGAGTCTGCCAAGGTCAGCACATTCGCCCGTTCTTGCGGGGTGGACGGCTGGAAGATTTCCAGAAACCGGTTCCGAATATTGTCGGCAAACGGTTCAAGGGAGGGGAAAATGATTTCACCGCGCTTTGGATCGATGGTAATCCCAACGTCAAAGTCGAAATAGGTGTCTTCTCCCTTGTCTCCTGTGTTATTGTTGTACAGATCGAGTCCGAACAGATTCAGGAGATTGATGGCCTTGTCGTTTACCGTGAGGTCAAAGTTGGGATTTCCACCCGATAGCCGGTACGAGATCTGGAGTTTGAAATCTTTTTCGATGATGTCCCTCCCGCCCAGAGAATAAATGTTCTTCAACATGAGGTCCCAGGC
>JACQPU010000080.1 GCA_016207365.1 Ignavibacteriales bacterium
CTCTTAAGCGCAAAGGACAAAACTTATGAAGAAGCGTTTTTCGTCGTTCACGGTTGCCGCCCTGGTGGTTGTGAGCCTCTTTGCCGGCATGGAAATCAATGAGCTGATTTCCGGAGACGATATTTATGCCCAGCTGAACAAGTTCAAGGACATTCTGATTCTCACGGAAAAGAATTACATCGAGAAGATTGATACAGGAGAGCTAACAGAAGCCGCTATCGGTGGTCTGCTGGATCAACTGGATCCCCATTCCGTGTACATTGCTCCGCGGAATTTTGAACGCGTCACCGAGGAATTCAAAGGCAAGTATGAGGGAATCGGAATTTCCTTCAGGATCCTCAATGACACCATCACCGTTCTCGAGCCGATTGGGGGTGGGCCATCGGCACGCTTGGGAATCCTCGCCAACGACCGGATTGTCAAGATTAACGGCGAATCTGCCATTGGGTTCAATGAGACACAGGTGCAAAAGACGCTCCGCGGCCCAAGAGGTACACGCGTCGGCGTGACGATCGTCCGGCCGGGGACGCCGGAACTTCTGGTGTTCGAAATCACGCGTGACGAAATTTCCCTGGCAAGCCTCGACGCGGCGTTCATGGTAACGGACGATATCGCGTACATTCAGTCGAACAAGTTTAACGAGCAGACATATACGGAGGTCACTCGAAGCCTGGAAGAGCTGCGCAAGCAGGGAATGAAGAAACTCATTTTCGATCTTCGATGGAACCCCGGCGGATACCTCGACCAGGCAGTCAAGGTGGCTGACCTCTTTCTGGACGGGGGAACAAAGGACAACCCAAAAAAGATCGTCTATACGAAAGCGCGGAGGTCGGAATTCGATGAGACATTCGTTGCCCGTACCGGCGATGCTTATGAAAACCTGCCGGTCATTGTTCTGATCAGCAACCACTCTGCAAGCGCCAGCGAAATTGTCGCCGGAGCGATTCAGGATTGGGATCGCGGCCTGATCGTGGGTGAGACAAGCTTTGGAAAGGGACTCGTGCAGAGGCAATGGCCTCTCTCGGACGGCTCGGCCCTGCGGTTGACCATCGCAAAATACTACACGCCGACCGGACGCTTGATCCAGCGCGACTATGTGGGCAAGAATAAAGTGGACTACCAACGGGAAGCGTACGAGCGCGAAGAAGAGGAGGGGTACAACGAGAATCATACGGTTAAAGGAAAGGCGGACACCGCGAAGCCGGTTTTCAAGACCTATGGCGGTCGCACGGTCTATGGTGGCGGTGGCATAACGCCGGACTATGTTGTCAAAGATAACCTGCTGACCAAAACCGTTGCCGATATCCGGCGGCGGGATTTGTTTGTGGCTTTTATTTCGTCGTACATGGCCGGTTCCGGATTGAAGGTACGGGATGAATACGGTTCTGACCTTGCCCGATTCCGGAAATCTTTCAGGGTAACGGACTCCTTGCTCGATGAGTTTGTCCCGTTTGTTGAATCAAAAGGCGTTACGGTCGATCGAGCGGAACTTCGCAAGGACGATGGATTTGTCCGCACCATGCTGAAAGCGACGATCGGCCGAAGCATCTGGAACAGCGACGCGTGGGTCTCCATACTCCTGGAAACCGACAAGCAGTTCCAGAAGGCATTGACCCTCTTTCCCGAGGCGGAAAAATTTGCCAGGCTGCAATAGCCGGATGGGGGCAACAATCATCGTGCCTTCTCTCCGGCCTGCAATCCTTGTGCTGGCTTTCACCATAGCGGCGGCGCATGCCCAACAGACCCTTCCCCCCGCACCGTCCGGCCTTCCTGGATCCCCCGGAGACTTCCTTGTTGTCGGTGAAGAACTCGAATACAACGTTAGTTACGCCTTCTTTCATCTCGGGAAAATCATTGTGCGTGTTGTGGACCGTCAGGAAATCAGCGGCCGAGTCCTCTATCGTGCGGAGGCTCTCATCAACTCAGCGCGGGGTATTCCGTTCGTGGACTTGCACATTCGCTTCACGAGCGACTTCGATGAGAACCTGTTTTCCTACCGCTGGTCCGCCGAGGACAGCAGTAAATCGGGCATTGCTATGCGAGTGTTGACGTTTGAGTATGACAGCGGTCGCGTCTTTATGGAGAAAGGAAAAAAACTGCCGACGGGAGAGTTTGAACGAGAAACAAGGGATACTGCGAAAATCACGAGCCGGTGTCAGGACGGACTATCCCTGTTCTACTTCGCCCGCGGGAATGTCCTTCAAAAGGCCACGATGAATGTGCCAACCTTCATCGAAAAGGAGCAGGTCAACACGTTTTTTTACTTCACCAATAAAATCGAGGATGAAGAGATAGATTCTGTGTCCTATCCCATCGAGGTCGTTGACTTTGAGGGAAGAGCGGATTTTGTGGGCGTGTTTGGTCTCACAGGGGGATTTCAGGGAAGGTTTTCGAACGATCCGGCACGTGTTCCCATCGTGGCATGGATGAAGGTGATTCTGGGAAGCATCAAGGTAAAGCTGGTCCGGTGGAACAGACCGGGATGGGTGGCGCCGCGTTTTGTAGAGAGGGGATGAATGGGCGTCTTCGCCTACAAGGGCGTTCTGCCGGTCATTCATAAAAGCGTCTTCGTCGCCGAGGGCGCGCACATTATTGGGGATGTAGTCCTTGGTGCCGGATGTAGTGTGTGGTTCAACGCGGTCATTCGCGGGGATGTCAACACCATACGGATCGGCGAGGGAACCAACGTGCAGGATGGGTGCATTCTCCATGTGACGAACCTGACGCATCCTCTGAATGTCGGTCGGGATGTCACGATCGGCCATGGGGCAATTGTGCACGGAGCAACGGTCGAAGACACCTGTCTTATCGGCATGGGTGCGCGTGTGCTTGACGGATCGGTCATCGGTTCGCAGAGTCTGGTGGCAGCTGGTTCGGTAGTGCTCGAGGGATTCAAGGTTCCTCCAGGAATACTTGTGGCCGGAGTGCCGGCCAGGATCCTCCGTCCCCTGACACCGGAAGAGCAACAGAACATCCGTCAGTCGGCCGTGAACTACAGGGAATATGCCAGAGCGTATCAGTCATAAAATCGGGAGTATTGCATGAGACTGAAATTCTGGGGCGTCCGGGGATCAATTCCAACCCCGGGAAAACATACGGTCCGTTACGGTGGCAACACGCCGTGTGCCGAACTCCGTCTCGATGATGACGAGCTGATCATTCTCGATGCAGGCACAGGCATACGTAACCTCGGTGACCATCTCATCAACAGCGGGGAATCGATCAAGGCGTTTCTCCTTATTACTCATCCCCACTGGGATCACATTCAGGGATTTCCATTCTTCAAGCCGGCCTTCATTTCGGGCAACGAACTGACCATCGTCGGAACGGACCGAAAGGACAAGGTTCTCAGTGAAATCGTCGCGGAGCAAATGAACAGGATCTACTTTCCTGTCCAATTGCAGGATCTGAAAGCGAAGATTACGTTCATTCCTGTCAAGGAAGAGCAGGAACTTTCGGTATACGACGCCCGGGCACGTATTATGTTTGTCAATCATCCGGGCTTCACGGTTGGATATCGCCTCGACTACAAGGGAAAATCGATTGTCTATATCAGCGATAACGAGCCGTTCGATCGCTCGGTGGCGCCGTCGCTTTCGAACTTCGAAGACATCGTGAAACAGAAATTCCTCGCATCCGGTGATGATCCAAACCAGCGCGTGTTTGATTTTTGTAAGGACGCGGATCTTCTCATTCACGATGCGACGTACACGCCTGAAGAATACATTGACCGCGTCGGTTGGGGTCACTCACACTATCTGTTCGCGCTTCGCGTTGCCGTCGAAGCGAATGTTAAACGGCTGTATTTGTTTCATCATGATCAGAATCACAGCGACGACAAAGTGGACGATATTCTGAAAAAATGTAAGAAAGAAGTCAAAACCAGAGGATATCGGTTCGAGTGCGAAGCTGCGATCGAAAATTCGGAAATCGTCGTCTGACTTGACAATCATCCCGAACGTGGGTATATTTGGAACGAAGAAGTCCCGGCAAGAAGGAGAACTCGAGGAACGAAGAATCGCAGATCAGTTGAAAATCCGTTTGATTCATCCCCCCGACTCGTGCAGTGATCTCGGACTGAGGAGAGCGGGGTTTTTTTATTCCGTGTCTCAGGAACAGTAAAGAGTGACTATGAGCATCGTCTTCAGTGAAGCGGACCTTGCCCGGATTGGTGACGTGCTGGGATCGAGTCCCAGACGAACGGGGCGTGCCATCCGGTACGAGATCAAGCCGGATCAGAGCCGTAAACTCGCGCTCGAGATGTATCCGGATATTCCGATTGGAAAGAAGCGGGGGACGTTAATTTCCGTCTACACGCCGACTGCTCATCTTCAACTTCATTTTTGCACAGGGTTTGTTGTGAGCGAGATGCTGGGGGAGGTGACCTTTGTGGGTGAGGCGGATGGGAAACTGTCCGGTTTGACGGTGGAGCGTGCCGGTGGGTGCTCGCTGTACGCAAACGTGGATAAGAACATCCTTTCCGGGGATTTTACGACTCTTGGACCCGAGGTCATGATGTCGGGTATTGCGCTGTCACTGACCGAGGAGGTCCTGCCTTCCGGAGAACGCCCGCGGCGCAAGCAGTCCGGGACGAAAGGAAAAGCCAGGCGTTCGGTGCGATGATTGAAGTCCTCCATCAGCACCGAAAACGGCGGTTTTCAAGAAAGGAAACTCTTAGAACCGTTGCGCTTGTTCTGAAAAGGGAATCACAAAACCCCATGCATGTATCCATCGTCTTTACCAATGACCGGTACATGCAAACCGTCCATGGGAGGTTCCTCCAAACCCGTCGCACGACGGATGTCATGTCGTTTCCGCTCAAGGACGGCATGTCCATTGACGGCGAGGTATACGTGAACCTCGACCAGGCGCGGAGGCAATCGTTCCGGTACGGTGTGCCCATGTCCGAAGAAGTCAGGCGTCTCCTGATTCACGGGACGCTTCACCTTCTGGGATATCGCGACGCAACTCCCCGGCAGCGGGCGAGGATGAAACGGAAAGAAGACATGTTTCTGAACATTCTGGGACGTGCTGGCTGATATGTACGAACGTGTAGTTGAAATTATCATGTTTCTGGTGAACGAGCTGCAATCCAACAAGCAGCTGAGCGACGTGGATATATCCGTTCTGTCGAAGAATGGCTACACCGAGAGCGAAATCTCGACGGCGTTTTCATGGCTCTTTGAGCGGATGAATGTCGGTCAAACGATGGCCGAGGAAATCGAGGCGAGCGACCGATCTCACCGGATTCTCCATGAAGTGGAAAAACTAGTCATTGCGCCGGAGGCCTACGGATACCTGCTGCAAGCGCGGCAATTCGGAATTCTGTCGAACCGTGACCTGGAAACAATCATTGAACGCATCATGGCCGCCGGATTCTCGCGTGTAGGCGTTCCCGAGATGAAATCCTTCATCGCCGGAATTCTCTTCGACACAGACAGTCAGCACGGATCGGGCGGAAGGATTTCCTGGAATATGAACGATACGATTCACTGAACGGAGATTATGGAAAAGTCACTCATCATAGTAGAATCGCCCGCAAAAGCAAAGACCATCAACAAGTACCTTGGAAAGGAGTACATGGTCGAGGCCTCGGTGGGGCATATCAAGAACCTGCCGAAGAGCAAGATGAGCATCGATGTCGAGAAGAATTTTGACGTCGTCTATGAGACCATCGACGGCAAGGCGGATGTGATCGAGAAGTTGAAGCAGAAGGCGGAAAAGGCAAAGACGGTCTTTATAGCAACGGATCCCGACCGCGAGGGCGAGGCCATTGCCGCGCATATTGCTGATGAAATCAAGTATGTGAACAAGAACATCAAGCGTGTGCTGTTCCACGAGATCACCGAATCGGGCGTCCAATCAGCCATGGCGCACCCCCACAAGATCAATACGAACCTGGTGATGTCCCAGCAGGCCAGGCGTGCAATGGACAGGATTGTCGGATACAAGGTCAGCCCGTTTATCTGGAAAACAGTGTACTATGGACTATCCGCCGGGCGCGTTCAATCTGTTGCACTCCGGCTGATTTGTGAGCGCGAGGAAGACGTCCGGAAATTCGTTCCCGAGGAGTACTGGTCGATAACAGGCGAGTTTACAGCGGGTACGGACGAGCGGTTTCTGGCAAAACTGACCAAGGTCGCAGGTTCTGATCCCGTAATTCCGGATGAAACGACGATGCGGGGGTACCTTGCGGAGATTCAGAGGCAGTCGTACGAGATTACCTCGGTTGACCGACGTCCGGTCAAACGCAATGCTCCTGCACCATTTATTACGAGCACCCTTCAGCAGGAAGCAGCCCGCAGACTGAGGCTCTCGGCCAAGCGCACAATGAGCCTGGCCCAAAAGCTCTACGAGGGCGTGGATCTGGGCGAAGAAGGAATGACGGGATTGATCACCTATATGAGGACAGACTCGACACGGCTCAGTGCGGAAGCTACCGCCCAGGTGAGGGAATACATCTATGAGAATTACGGGAAGGAGTATCTCCCCAAAGAGGCACGCCAATTCCGCAAAGGAAAGGCTTCCCAGGACGCCCACGAAGCCATCCGTCCGACATCGATCAAGTTTACCCCAAAAGTGGTCAAGAAACATCTCGACAAGGATCTTTACGCGCTCTACGAGCTTATTTGGAACCGGTTTGTGGCGTGCCAGATGGCATCGGCGGAGTTTGAGCAGATATCCGTGGATGTCGTTGGAGGGGATTACTTGTTCCGGGCCACGGATCAGAGGCCTGTCTTCAGGGGATTCCTTCAGGTGTACGACGATATTGCAGAGGAAAACGGTGCGGAAACTGACGCTGATCCTGTCTCGAAGATTCCCACTTCGGTTGTTGCCGGAAGGCGCGCGCAGCTCACCAACTTGCTGCCCCGACAGCATTTTACGAAACCGCC
>JACQPU010000081.1 GCA_016207365.1 Ignavibacteriales bacterium
CCTGTTCACGTCAGAACCCGGCTTTTCCGTGGGGCGAAAACGATGGAGTGTTCTAGAGCGCATAGATAAGGACACTGCGAAAATTCGCGCCGCCGGTTGATGCCTCTCCAAGGCCGAAGTTCGCCCCGATACGAATGTCAATGGAACTCGAGAGCGACGCATAAATACCAGGGGTTAAGCGTACCGGGTCGTGAGGCGACTCGCCGTTGTCGAACTCGATTCCCGCGCCGATTGGGGAGGAGGGGATTCTCAGGAAGATTCCGAGGAATGGTAATGGGCAGAGGTGCCAGGAAATTGGCCCAGAAGAAAAACCCGAACCTTCACCGATCCGAGATCGTCATAGACCTCTTCTCGGGTTTCTCCATCGTTCAAGGACATGCCGTCTACCAGCTGACGGAAAACCTCGGTCATGAGCACATATTCACGGTCGGCAATGGAGTTCTTGAGCAACCGATGAACAAGGATAACATTCTCGCCTGAAATTTCTTCAAATTGGCGAATGTTCCGGACTGCAATTTCTCCTGCATGCAGAACCACCTTCAGCTGGAGCTTGGTGACATTCTGGCACGCATCGCAGGAGCATGATTGACGGTTGGCGGCGATTTCGGAAGTCTTCCCGTCGAAGACGTCAAAGAAACCGGAGATCTGCCGGACAACATCCTGGGCACCGAGAGATGGATCGCGGCCTATATCGGAATAGAAGAGCGTTGCATCCCCCTCGATCTTGTTCAGAACCAAAGGAAACTCAGCCTTGTCGATAACTGATTCGAGGAGCTCTGAAACAATCTCCGAGGCATGGAGAAGGCTTCGTCGGTTAAATTTGATGAAGTCTGTGTAGCTGCTGATATCCGCGAGAACAAGCGCAACTGTTTTTAAGTGCGGTGTAACACTCGTACGGTCCCGGGGATCCTGAGACGATTCGACAGTATGAATCGCCGGCGTTTTCACTTCAGATGCAATCATCTCACAAAAGCTGCTTCACTGTCCGAAGGAAGTCACTCTTGCTCATATACCCAACATGGTGAGCCGCGATGTTTCCGTTCCGATCAACCACAAACGTTGTCGGGATCGCCGTGATCCCGCCGTAGTTACGAACTGTTTCCCTTTCCCCCAGGACAACCGGATACGTGATGTCGTATTCGTTTACAAACGGCTTAATAGATTCCCAACCGTCACTATCCAGCGAAATTCCTATGATTTCCAGCCCTTTCGACTTGTATTCATCATAGACGTCCAGAAAGCCGGGAATTTCTGCTCTGCAGGGGGCGCACCATGTTGCCCAGAAGTTTATGACAACAACCTTCCCTCGGAGCGAGGAGAGAGTAACTGTTTCACCTTTGCCATTCTTGAGTTTGAAATCCGGAGCTTTTTCCGGCGGTGGGACTGTCATTCCGAAAACAAGAAACGCGCTTAGAAACAGTGCGATGGGCAGCGAGTATTTTATCAGGGCACGACGCTTTGTGCTCATTGGTGGTTCCTTTTACGAAATGTGAAGTAGGACCTGGTTTCATTTCAAGAACTTATGCATCTGCTAATACAATTTTTGTCATGAAGCGGACAAATGAAGCTAACGCAGGATCCGCCCTTGTGGAGTGATCTCTCCGTCCAAGATTTGGGCCACTGTTCCAACGTCAGAGGTCGGCAACTTGCAGGCATAATTCTCGCAAATGTATGCGGTAGATTGCCCCCCTTGCATCGACACACTTCGCAGAAACGGGATGTAGGAGGCGAGCGTTTCCTGACCTTTTCCGCCGTCGGCCAGGAGAATGATCTTGTTCGGCATAAACCGAGTATGTACTTCCTTGAGGAGGCGGGCCGTATGCGGATCGTCCGCCTTACCGGCGATAATGATTTGTTTGGGCTTCGAAAGACTAAAGTCCAGAGCCACGAGAAACTGTGCAAGCCCCTGCGGTGTTGTCAGCATGCGCTCACCGAAGTATAAGAGCGAGCGGCTTGCCAGTTCCCTATAACGGTCACTGTCCGTCATCTCCGCCAGGCGAAGGAGATTCAGGATCGCGATGGAGTTCCCTGAGGGCTCCGCCCCGTCGTAGGACTCCTTCGTCCGTACGAGGATGGATTTATCGGAACCGCTAATGTCGTAAAATCCGCCCCCTCGATCATCCACAAACAATTCGATCTGCCTCTCCGTAAGTTCTAAAGCTCTTTGGAGCCAACGAATATCAAGTGAAGCCTCGTAGAGATCGATCAGCCCCTGTGTGAAGAACGCGTAATCCTCAAGATGTCCTTCGTATTTTGCTTCACCGTCACGATAACGCCGAACGAGGGTCTTGCCCCGTTCATCGTACATCTTGTCAAGAATAAATGCGGCGGCCCGTTCAGCGGACTGCAAATAGGAGTCGTTCCCAAGCACCTGGTGCGCGCGGGCAAATGCGGAAACCATCAAACCATTCCACGAGACAAGGACCTTGTCGTCAAGGTGAGGAAGGGGACGCATGGCCCGGCGTTCGAAAAGCTTCTTTTTTGAGGACGTGATAAGCTCTTCAACCTTCCGCTTGGACAGGTTGAGTCTCGACGCCACTTCTTCTGATGTTCTGGCAATATGGAGAATATTGAGTCCTTTGAATTCTCCATGAGGATCAACACGGGCATTGCCGTCAGTCTGCACACCGAATCGCTCATCAAAGACCCTGGATTCCATGGGGCTGAGAGTCGCGTCAATCTCTGTTTTGGTCCAGGTGTAGAACGCCCCCTCTTTCTTGGAATCCGGATTCATCGGATCCAGGGCGCTTTCGGCGTCCTGGGCGGAGTAAAACGGTCCGTCGGGATGAGTCATTTCGCGGTCAACGTATCGTAAGACATCCCGGACAACATTCGAATAGAAATCTTCGTGGGTAATTTGATACGCCTCGAGGTAAGAAACCGCAAGCTGTGCCTGGTCGTACAACATTTTCTCGAAATGAGGAACTTGCCAGGTGGCGTCCGTCGAATACCGATGAAATCCGCCTCCAAGGTGATCATACATCCCTCCGTGATACATGCGCCTCAGGGTTTCAAGATTCATTTCGAGGGCTGCCTTTTCCCCCGATTTGCTGTAATAGCGGAGGAGGAAGTTGAATGCGACCGGTCTTGGGAATTTCGGAGCACCGCCGAAACCGGCATGGGTTGTATCATAACTTCTTGAGAAGGAATCGAATCCTCTTTCCAGCGCGAGGGCGGTTGGCTTGGTCCGATCGGTGTCCACCGCTGATGCTTGTTCAAGGTATCCACGTACCCTCTCTCCATACTCGAGAATTTGACGCCGGTCGGTCACCCAAATCTCATGGATACGGGTCAGGATGTCAGGAAACCCCGCCCTTCCATATTTTTGGACCGGTGGAATGTAGGTGGCCCCAAAAAAAGGTTTCAGGTCCGGTGTGAGAAACATCGACATCGGCCAGCCCCCGCTTCCGGTCATCCCGGCAAGCGCAGCCATATAGACCCGGTCAACATCGGGGCGTTCTTCGCGATCCACCTTGATGCTGACGACATACTCGTTCATCAACCCCGCGATGGAATCGTTTTCGAACACCTCTCGGTCCATCACATGACACCAGTAACAG
>JACQPU010000076.1 GCA_016207365.1 Ignavibacteriales bacterium
ACTCATGAAAGGCGCTCGCTCGAAGGATTACTCCGGAAAAGGACGTCCGAGAGCTCCGAAACAATCAATCCCGCTACAATCAGTCCACCCCCTACGACGCCCATCGCTCCGATGACCTCGCCCAAGGCGAGGTGTGCAATGAGTGCTGCGAAAACCGGTTCCACGGAAAAAATAATCGCGGCTCTGGTCGGTGTCGTATCCTTCTGGTAACGCGTTTGAACCGTGAGCGTGTACAGCGTTGCCAGGAGTGCCAGATAAGCGATCGCGCCCGCGAGATTCCAACTCGGCTTCAGCATCATATCCTCAAAAAACAGGGCTCCGACAAGCGCGCCGGCGCCGGTAATGCTGAACTGGAGGAACGCTATCTGGCGAACATCTCCCACCTTCGTGTAGATATCAAGACACACAATGTACAATCCGAACACCGCCGCACACACGAGTGTTAACCCATCGCCAACGTTGAATTCAGATCCCTCAGGCGATGTCAACAGGTACAACCCCGTTGTCACGAGGATGACGCCGAGAACATTACCCGTTTTCGGCGCTTTTCGCTCAATGATAATCTGAAATATCGGGGTAAAGACCACAAGGAGGCCCGTAATGAAGCCTGATTTCGACGCCGACGTGTATTGGAGGCCGATTGTCTGGGTAACGAAGCCTATGAACAGCAGGACGCCAATAATCAGTCCGCCCTTCAATGTTACCGCCGACATGTGCCGGAGGCCGGAAGCGACAAACGGAGCAAATAAGACCGTGGCAACGGCAAACCGGAGGGTAATGAGCACCAGTGGTGAGATCTCATCAAGGCCGGACTTCGTAACGGCGAATGTTCCGCCCCAGATGAGTGTGCAGGAAAGAAGGAGGACTTCCGCCCTGGTTCGGGGGGTCATCGACGAGGTGAGGCCGTTACTCCGTCACCGGAGGATACGATCCGAACAAGCGCCCCCACGGGGAATGTTTCAGCCAGCGGCGAAAAACACGTTGATCCTTCAACGGCCAACGGTAGTAGTCGTGATACACTTCCGATCCCAGAATAAAGAAGTTGACGAGTGGTGTGCGGAAGAAGATGTTCTGTAGCCGCTTCAACGGACCGAACCACAGCAGATCGCCAACGAGGCTGGCCCCATTGTCACCGACGGTGAAGTGCCAGTTGTCGTTTGTAATATCGTCTCCTACCACGCGGATCTCGCGGCGATCCGCACATCCCAGTCCGCGTGCATGAGCCAGTGCCAGATATTTGATCGCCATCGGATCAAACCCCATCATGCTTGCCGCAACCGCGTCGATGGCAACCTGGTCTGCGCTGGCCAGGATAACGTTTTTCTCTTCCGGATACATTGTTCTCGGCCCCGGCCCGTTTCCCGCCGTGGTCCCATCCATCACGGCAAAAAGGCCGGCGTGGATTTCTTTCTGAATAACAAGCAGGTCGACAAGCGTCTCGTGGATCCAGGAATGGGTGTAATGACGATGGGTGTTGAGCAATCCACCGAAGGCATTCTTCATTGCGCCCGTCGTTGTGGTGTAGATGTGACACTTCACCGTGGGAAGATGTACAATGTTGGTCCCAGGGAATGCATCCGGAATCCGAATCCCGTCCGGGTAGATCTGATCCAACACAAGGAGCGGAGTCTTCGGCGTGAAGACGCTCCAATTCATGTCCTCCTGTTTGAAATTAAATCGTACCGGAATCTCGTATTTCTCGAAAATCGGGACATACTTGTTGAGGTCTTCCCCTTTGAAGGCATCGGTTACGACGGTCTTATTTTGCACACACAGCAAATCCCGGAGACCCGCCTTCCGAAGCCCAAGGATCGTGCCCTCAAGCTGCCACGGCGTTGTGTTCGCCGCGGGAAAAGGAAAATGCCATGAAATGTTATCTTTGAGAATTGTTTTGGCATGCTTATCGAGAACATCGTCCACACCGGCGAGTCCCATTGCACGTTGAACATCGTCAAGCACTGTCGTTGGGCTTGTTCGGACAACGGCGACCCGCGGTGCCACAATCGGAAGGCCGTTTACCTTGGACGCTTGTTTTGGTTCGGGCAGTTTCATCTCACATCAAAACCATCTTTGCAGTTCTTTTGAATAAATAATCACGACGCACGCCACAAACCAGGCAGCGACATTGACCATCATCACGGGATCGGTGATCAGAAGCATGGTCGGATTATCTTCCGTGCTCCTCTTCTTTAACAAGTAAAGATATCGAAAAATGCCAAATAAGACAAAGACCGTCGTAAAGATGAGGTTCTCGGTCTTGAATATTGTCACCGTTCTCTCGGCAACCGTGTAGAGGGCATACGAGATGGCCATGCCGGATGCCGAGATCGTGATCATTTGATCCGCGAATGCCGTGTCGTACTCCTTCAGCACCTCCCTCCCCGACGCCTCGCCGGTCTCCCGGGCGAGCAGAAGTTCACCACGGCGTTTCGAAAGGGCAAGGAACAGGGACACGAACAATGTGCATAAGACGAGCCAATGGGAAACTTCAACGTCGATCACAAATGCGCCCGCAAGAACACGCAGCATGAACCCCGCAGCGATGATGAACACATCAATGAGGATCAGTTGCTTCAGGCGGAATGAGTATGCCAGGTTGAGGACAAGATACAGACCGGCCGTGAGTCGGAATGAGTCGTTAAGAGCTGACGACAACAGTGCCGCAAGTGCGAGCAACACAGCGGCAAAGACAAATCCTGCGCCGGGAGAAACAGCGCCGGCCGCAATGGGCCGTTGTCGTTTGAGCGGATGACGCTTGTCCGCTTCACGATCGAAGATATCGTTAATGACGTACACACCACTGGAAAGGAGACAGAACGCGGCAAACCCCAGAACGGCGGTCGCAAAGTAGCCTTCTTCAAAAAGGTGCTGCGAAAAGATCAAAGGGGCAAAGAGGAACAGGTTCTTCACCCACTGTTTCGGACGAAGGAGTATGAGGAAGGCTTTCACAGAGAGGGAACTTTAGAACACAGCCTGTTCTTCATACACGCCGTAGATTTCAGCCAGCGCCGAACAGGTTTCACCAAGGGTTGCATAGACCCTTGTACACTCCAGCAGGTACGGCATAAGGTTCTTCTCATCCACAGCCGCCTTCTTGAGCTGTTCGAGCGAACGACGCACGGCCTCTGCATTTCGGCTTTGACGGAGATCAGCAAGACGGCGTCGTTGAATCCCTTCCACCTCGGGGGGAATCTTCAGGATCGGAATCTCAATGCGCTCATTTTCATCAACAAATTCATTCACACCGACGATGATCTTTTCCTTCTTGTCGAGTTCCTGCTGGTAACGGTACGCAGCGTCGGCAATTTCCCTCTGGAAAAATCCGGCCTCAATTGCCGGGATCACGCCGCCCAGGGCGTCAATCGTCTCAAAATATTTCTCCGCATGGTCTTCCATCTTCGAAGTCAGCGCTTCGACAAAATAACTTCCCCCGAGCGGATCAATGG
>JACQPU010000078.1 GCA_016207365.1 Ignavibacteriales bacterium
GGTTGGCGGTATTGGAATTGCACCGGGCGGGAACATCAACTACGAGAATGGGTATGCCGTATTCGAAGCGACTCATGGCACCGCACCCAAGTACGCAAGTCAGGACAAGGTCAATCCGGGCTCTGTGATTCTTTCAGGCGAAATGATGCTCACGTACATGGGGTGGAGCGAGGCGGCGGATCTGATCATTCGGGGTCTCGAACGCACGATCAAGTCGAAGATCGTGACATATGATTTTGCCCGATTGATGGAAGGAGCGAAAGAAGTGAAGTGCTCGGAATTCGGTGAGGCGATCGTACGGAATATGTAATCAAATCCCCCAATGACCGGTTTATCGTTCATAGGTTTCTCTTGTTGCTGCCTCGGATGCACGTGCGTTGTCACCAAGCCGTCATCAGCGCATGCGAACTCACGGGCAAGTTTCACCTTCGTGAATTATCGTCGCTTATCCGGATACGGGGGCGGCGGCAATAGTTTTGCCGGTTTTTCTTTCAGCTGCTTCAGTACTTCTTCAATGGCGCGATCGAGCTGTTGATCAATGCCGGCAAATTCTTTTGCAGGGTCATTGTCGATAACAACGTCCGGCTCCACACCCACGCCTTCCATGATCCATTCCTTGCCCTCAACGTCGTATCTTGAAAATTCAGGCTTGTTCAGGTATCCGCCATCAAGAAGCGGGAGTGTTCCGCGAATTCCGACAACCCCGCCCCACGATCGTTTTCCAATCACCAGTCCCAGATTGTATTTCTTAAACCGGTAGGCAACAATATCCCCGTCCGATGCAGAGAACTCGTCAAGGAGCATGACTTTCGGACCCAGGATTGTCCCGCTCGGATCAATACTCGGCGAGGTATTCCGGGCGATCTCGATCATCGCAATCTCCCGTCTGAGTCGTTCGATGATCTGTTCAGAAACGTTCCCTCCTCCATTGCCGCGCACATCAACAATGAGACCCTCTTTCCGCAACTGGGGATAGTAGTACTTCACAAACTCACTCAATCCGCCGGTGCCCATATCTGGAATGTGGACATAACCGACGCGTCCGGTCGTCGCCCTGGAGACTTTGTCGATATTGGATTGAACCCAATTGTAGTAGTAGAGCTCCTGTTCATTGCCCGTTGGCACAACAACGACGTCCCTGCTTCCGGATTCTGTCGGAGCCCCGCTGACCTTAAGCGTTACTTGCTTCCCGGCAGTGTTGACAAGCCCCTCCCATATGTTTGTCATTCTGTTCGTCGGCTTCCCGTTCACAGCGATGATATACTCTCCCTCGCTGACAGAAACACCAATATCAGTAAGGGGTGACCGGAGGGCCGGGTCCCAATTCTGTCCCTTCAGGATTTTTGTGATTCTGTAATACCTGCTTCCGGGATCACGTTCCATCTTCGCCCCCAACAATCCCAACGGAATTCTCTCGACCTTTGGCACGTCTCCACCGCCTATGTACGTGTGTCCGACGCTTAATTCACCAATCATTTCGCCGATTATGTAGGTGAGGTCAGCCCTATGATTCACAAACGGAACCAGGGTGGCGTACTTGTCCCTGACTGCAGGCCAATCAACGCCGTGCATCCCCGGATCGAAGAAGAAATCGCGCATTTGCCGCCAGGATTCGTCGAATATTTGCCACCATTCCGCCTTTCTATCGAGCTGAACTGTCATGTCCGAAAGACTCAGTTTTTCTTTCAATTCAATCTTTGCCGTCGGCAGGTCAATGATTGCATACGATTTCTCCTGCCTCACAAGCATCTTCTTGCCGTCGGCAGAGATTTCAAAGCCTTCGATTTCTCCCAGTTCAGTTTCTTTCTGCTTTTCAAGATCATAGAGGAACAGTTTTGCCTTCGGGTCTTTACTCCCCTGACGGTTGTAGTAAACCTTGTTGGGAAGCGCAACAACGTGGCGGTAGCTCGATGCGGAGATCGGGAGCACACCAATACGTGATTGGATCCCCTCGACGTCCACCTTGACGATGACCGGCTTCTCTTCTTCTTTCTTCGATTTTTCGTCTTCTGTCTTTTTCTTTTCTTCCTTGACCGACACCTCGTCACTCTTTGGCTCAAAGGGGGATTTCGTGTCTTTCGCCAGCGTCACAAAGTAGATCGTGGCCATGTCCAGATACGCATGGTTCCATTCAGTTTGACTGTAGGTGGGGGTAAAGGATCGATTGGATACAAAGAACAGGAATTTTCCGTCTGTGCTGAACGAGGGCGCGTACGATGAGAACCATCCATCCGTTACCGCTGTGGTTGTTCCCTTCTCCACGGAATAGAGATAGACGGTGGTCATCATTTCGTCTTCGGGTCTCGAATATGCAATCCACTTGCTGTCGGGCGACCATGCGTACGACGTTATCTCAAAAGCCGTGGCCTTTGCCACAGGGGTAACCTTCCTGGAAGTCACATCGACAAACTGGAGCCGTTGCAGTCTATCTGACCATAGGAGGTTCTTGCTGTCCGGTGACCAGATGGGCTGATATTTGTACGTGTCACTGTTCGACGTCAGTTGCATGCCCGGGGCGCTTCCGTCCTGCGGCATGACGTAGATCTCATCTCCCCCGGTAGCGTCCGAAATGTAGGAGATCCATTTCCCATCAGGAGACCACTTGGAATTTCGTTCATGGACGCCGGGCGTTCCGGTGAGGTTGCGGGTGTTACCGTGATTTGCCGGTACGGTGAACACATCTCCGCGTGCTCCAAAGAGGGCTCGTTTCCCGTCAGGTGAAATCTCATAGTTTGTAACTCGGTCGTCTACTTTGAGCAGACCGCCTCTTCCGACGGCAAAGTCCTCGCTGATCCGGATGGAAATTTTTTCGGTCTTCATCGAGACCAAATCGTACGCATAGAGCTCCCCTCCGTTCTCAAAGACAATTGCTTTATCTCCCAGCGAAGGAAACTTAACGTCATAATCCGTGAACGTCGTAAGCTTCCGAACCTGCTGCGACTGCAGGTCGTATGCATACAGGTTCATGCGCTTGTTCTCATCACGATCCGAGAGAAAATAGATGGCAGTGCCGCTCCACATCGGAATGATATCCTGGGCGGGGTTGTTCGTGATGTTCGTTACCGTTTTTGTTTCAAAGTCATAAATCCAGATATCGTCCGCCATTCCGCCGCGGTATCTTTTCCATGTTCGGAATTCCCTGAACACGCGGTTATATGCCAGTTTCTTCCCGTCTGGAGAATATGAGGCAAATCCGCCGCGAGGGAGGGGAAGTTGTACCGGCGTCTCTCCGTCCACCGAGACTGTGAAGAGTTGTCCCTTGAAGCTGTTTGGCTCGATCATACGGGAACGAAAGAGAATTGTCGTATTATCCCGCCACGACATGACGATGTTATTCGGCCCCATGCGATCCGAAACGTCATCGCGTGAAAGTGTTGCTGTGTAAGTAAGGCGTCTTGGCACGCCCCCCGTCGCCGGCATGATGTAGACTTCCGTGTTGCCGTCGTACTGTCCTGTGAATGCGAGCGTAGATCCATCGGGAGAGAAGCGAGCAAACATTTCAAACCCGGGGTCGTTGGTGAGTTTCCGCGCCACCCCGCCAGACCGGGAAACGGTGTAGAGATCACCGGCGTACGTGAAAACGATCTGGTCTCCGTGAATTGCTGGAAAACGCAAGAGCTTGGCTTCCTGTTGGGCAAATGAACTGGCAACCCCGAAGAGAAGAATCACTATAAGCTTCGCTGTATGATTATGCACGACGGGTCTCCTTGATTGTCTGATGGTTGCTTCTTGAGAAAAACGGGTCGTTTGTGGGCAAGCCCTCCTGCGCCTTCCAGAAGGGATAGCCTATAGATACGTTCAAAACCGCCAGGAGATTCGCTGGATGACAACCGAACCATGATCGAACGTACTGAGTTTCCAATTCCGACTGTTCACGAGCAGCTATAACTCAAAATGGGCACTACGAACGATAAAAGATAGCAATATAAGACGGGAGAGTGTCGAAAAAGATTGTTATCCATCCCATTCCTACTGTTCCTTCCGGCACAAATGGTTTTGACAAGTAACAATCATTCCCGTTGTTCAAGGAGCGATGCCAGAGATTTTCCAGAGGCCGCGAAAATTGAAAACAATGGTTTTTTTCCGTATGTTTTGACCAACGCCATGGTTTGGGATGTGCAGGTAATAGCGGGTGCAGGTTCGGAAACAGGCGTGCCGGTCCTGGAAGAGACCGAGGACGCAGAGGTACGGACACAGGAACCTGCAAAGGTCATTCTCTTCAACGACGACATTCACACATTTGATGAGGTCATCGGTCAGTTAATCAAGGCGACCGGGTGTGAGCACTCCCGGGCCGAAGCGCTTGCCTGGGAAGTGCACACCAAAGGAATGGCCGCAGTCTATGAGGGACCGATGAACGAATGTCTCAAGGTTTCCTCCGTTCTCGAGGAAATCGCCCTTCACACAAAGATCGAAGTATGACCTCCCGCGATCTCCGCAGTGGGTTCCTCAAATTCTTTGAAGCTCGCGGGCATACCATCGTTCCCAGTGCACCGGTCTTTCCCTTCGATGATCCCACCCTTCTGTTCACAAACGCCGGCATGAACCAATTCAAAGATGTATTCCTGGGAACCGGCAAACGTTCCTATCGCCGCGCTGTTGACACACAGAAATGCATTCGGGTCAGCGGCAAGCATAATGATCTGGAGGAAGTCGGTCGCGACACGTACCATCATAC
>JACQPU010000082.1 GCA_016207365.1 Ignavibacteriales bacterium
ACCCAATGCAAGGCGCAACGAAGTGACAATGCGTGAGGATGGAGGATTTCTCGTCCTCGTCAAAGCCCCGGCCGCCGAGGGAAAGGCCAATAAGGCTGTGGTTGAGGTGTTGGCGGATTTCTTCAAAAAACCGAAGAGTAGCGTGGCGATTCTGAAGGGAAAAGGGAGTAGAAGGAAGATTGTGGAGATTTTATAGGACACAGTTCAAAATGAACTGCCTGATTGACACTCGATGACGCGACTCCTGATAATTCTATTCGTCCTGACGGCTGCTGCTAATGGACAGGATGCAGTCAACCCCATTCCTTCTTTGCGTGAGCAAGTACGTATTCATCAGGAATGGCTCAGAACGCGCGTCGATAGCATCCTCCCTAGGATCATGCGCGAGCATGGAGTGCAGATGTGGATCATTCCCATGCGGGAATATAACGAAGATCCTGTGTTTTCGTCGCTTGTTTCTCTAACAACGTTCGCCGCGCGCCGAAGAACAATCTACGTGTTCCACGATCGGGGACTTGCACTTGGAGTCGAAAAACTCGCTCTTGGTGGGTCATCGCAGGGAGGAGTTTACATCGCGTACCGCGACTCGTCGCTCGGCAATAATGCGGAATTGTGGGGAAAGGAGCAGTGGAGTCTGCTTGCGAAGGTCGTCAGGGAGCGGGATCCGGAAACGATCGCAGTGAACATCTCTCATACACATGCGTTTTCCGATGGATTGTCTGCAGGTGAGTGGGAACAGTTGAGCGAGGCGCTCGGAGAATATTCCATACGTATCGTCCGTAGAGAACGGCTGGCGCTGGATTTCATCTCGCTTCGGATCCCCGAAATGTTGCCGACGTACCGGGAAATGATGAAAGCTGTACACGCCATTATTTCCACGGCGTTCTCGTCAGAGGTGATTGTTCCGGGAAAAACGCGCACCCAGGATGTCGTCTGGTGGATGCGTCAGCGCGCCCATGAACTGGGATTCAGTACATGGTTCCATCCAACCGTGGACGTTCAGAGGGTAGGAACGACACCCAGCCAGGAGTCAGATCCGGTGATCGAGCGCGGGGATGTGCTTCATTGCGACTTTGGAATAACTCTTATGCGGCTCAATACCGATACGCAGCACATGGGCTATGTACTGCGTGACGGGGAAACTGACGTTCCCGAAGGAATCAAGAAAACTCTTGCAGCTAGTAATCGTTTGCAGGATATCCTGCTTGGCCAAATGAAGCCGGGTCTGACAGGGAACCAGATACTGGCCAAAACCCTTGACCAAATGCGACAGGAAGGCATTAACGGCACCGTGTACACGCATCCGATCGGAGAACACGGCCATGGTGCGGGACCGCTTGTAGGGCTTTGGGACAGGCAGCACGGCGTGCCGGGCCGAGGCGATGTGCCCCTCCTGCCGAATACCTGGTACTCCATCGAGCTCCAGGCTACAACACCGGTTCCGGAGTGGAATAACCAAGCCGTACGGTCATCGCAGGAAGAAGAAGCCTACGTTGACTCTACTGGAACCGTAAAATGGGTACTCGAACGCCAAATGAAGTTCCACATTGTCCGCTGACTCTCAGGCAACGCATATGTCATTATGGCATAGTGTCTGACACGAGAGGGGGAGAGCAGGTACCCTTCCCAGCTTCGCAAAAATCCTACCTACCAAACCGCGAACCTTTGAAAACAGCTAAATTTCAAAGAATTCCGCGTCCCAATCTTCCACGCCCTTGACTGTCTCTCCTAGAATTATATCTTTGTAGCGTCTTTATATAACCCATTCATTTAGTTTGTGTTCGAATGAATGGTTAAGGTTATCTCATAGTCCTCCCACTGTTCAGATTCATTAATGAATAGAAAGGAGTATACATGGATAACTCAACACTGAAAGAGGAAGGATTCTTGAAAGCAATTACAATGACTTTAGTTCTGGGGGTTTTCCTGACCGGCTGCGTCAATCCGAACCCTGGCTTGAATTTTGTCTCCAAGGAGACCCACGAAACAGGTCTTGTTTCGGCCCGGGAGGCAGTTTTGACCCAAGAGGAGATGGATTTGCGAACATCTCAGTCGATTGAGAAGTATGGTCCGGTTATTCAGAAATACGCTTATCAATACCAGGTTGATTGGAGGCTTGTTTTGGCTGTGATGAAGCAGGAATCCAGCTTCCGGCCCAAGGCGGTCAGCCGTAAGGGCGCCTATGGGCTTATGCAGATCATGCCGGTGACGGAGGCTGAGCTTTCGCATCGAATTGGCGTCCGAAACGCTAAGACACCCTATAACAACATTAAAGCCGGAATCTTCCACCTAAAGTCCCTTTATCGCTATTTTGATGAGGCCAAAGGTCACGAGAGAACGAAACTCACTCTGGCGGCTTATAACGCAGGTCTGAATCGCATACGGGACGCCCAGGACATAGCCCGTTTCATGGGTGGAAACCCCCACGTCTGGAATGATGTGAAAGACGCTTTGCCGATGTTGTCGAGACACTACAAAACGCTCCATGCCAGAGTCTGGGAAACGAGTGTTCCGCGGTCGGGCTATTTTGCGGATGTTCGCCAAACAACGCGCTACGTCGATAGTATCATGAGCTACTACGACGAGTTCCAGGTCGCTCTTCGGTAGTCATGCGCAGGGCCAACTGGGCGGTGTTGGCGTGTTTCGTAACCGCTGTTTCGGCCCAAGCCCGGCAGGCCGACTTTGATACCCGCCTCTTCCTCTCCATTAACTCGAAACAGGATCCGTCCAGCACCGGATTTGTCGAGGTCTTGGATCTTTCCAGTCTCCCATCGTTTGCGGCAACCCCCGTGGGATTTCTGGCAGTCGGAATTCTGACCGATAACAACCACACGACACAGGCGGGCATACTCACGGCAGCAAGTCAGCTTTCGGCTTTCGGCGTCACATTCCTTCTCAAAGAGGCCATCGCCAGGCCGCGTCCGTTTGAAACGCTCTCGAGCGTAAAAACAAAGCATCTCTGGTCGGCCGGTGGATACTCATTTCCTTCGGGTCACACCTCGCAGGCTTTTGCCATCGCAACAGCGTTGTCACTCCACTACCGTAAGCCTGCCATTTCCATACCTTTATTCTTCTGGGCCTCGGCAATAGGGTATGGTCGGATTTATCTCGGCGTTCATTATCCCTCGGATGTGTTGGGAGGAATGGTGATTGGCTCGGCCGCGGGACTGCTGGTGTGGAGCCTGCGAGGGGAGTTCCAGGAGCTTTCAAAAAGGATCGTGCCACTGGATCCGGCCGTTCAGGAATCCGGCGGTTTTGTCAGACTTTTTCACCTCACGGTTTCAATACGGTAATTTGATTTGATTCTCCGTTCGAATTTGGGTAATTTCCTGTAATCCACTATTCACCATTCACCGTTTGCTATTCATCGCGCCCC
>JACQPU010000083.1 GCA_016207365.1 Ignavibacteriales bacterium
GTGTATGCATGGTAACGCTGAACCGGCCTGACGTATACAATGCCCTCAACGAGCAAATGAAACTGGAGCTCAACGAGGTGATGAAATCTCTCGCGAATGACTCAGAGGTACGGTGTGTGGTAATTCGTGGGGCTGGTGACAAAGCGTTCTGTTCAGGGCAGGACCTCAAAGAGCACTCTGGCAAAGACTCGCGACGATCGTTGAAACAATCGCTCGACACGATGTATAATCCGCTGATCCGGAAAATGCGAACGATGGAAAAGCCCATCATCGGCATGATCAACGGCGTCGCTGCCGGAGCCGGAATGAGCATCGCACTTGCCTGCGACATGCGAATCATGGCGGACACGGCCAGGATGATTGAGGTATTCATTCGTATCGGCCTTGTGCCGGACTCCGGATCTCACTGGTTTCTCCCCAGGCTCGTTGGTTTGGCAAGAGCATTCGAATATGCGGCCCTCGGTCAGGACATTTCCGCTGCCGAGGCGGAGCGTGTGGGGTTGGTCAACAAAGTGGTACCCGCCGCAGAATTAGAGACGGCAACAAGAGAACTTGCCGAGCGTCTTGCCAAGGCACCGACAAGAGCCATCGGCCTCATCAAAAGAACTCTGAACAAGGCTCTGTCTTCAGACCTTGAAACGCTTCTGGACTACGAGGCCATGATTCAGGATATCGCCTCCAGAAGCGAGGATCACCGCGAAGGAGTCGCCGCCTTTTTGGAAAAACGGCCTGCAACGTACAGAGGACGATAAACGGATTCCGTGGTCTAGTTCGATCATCACGAAGCATGTTCAGCGCATGATCAAGCATCTAGGAGTCGTTGGAGCCGGCACCATGGGGGCCGGTATTGCTCACACTGCCGCGCGGGCCGGCATTGATGTCATCCTCTACGACGTTAATGATACCGTCCTGAGACAGTCGCTTGAACGCATCAAGGCGGACCTCAAGCAAAGTGTCTCGAAGGGCAAGATGGCTCCGGAGCAGGTTTCCGAGATCATAACCCATATCCATCCCCGAACCAGTCTTTCGGACTTTCATGCATGTGAACTCGTTATTGAGGCGGTAATTGAAGACCTTCGGGTAAAGAAAGATCTCTTCAAACACCTTGAGACTCACACGAAGACCTCGGCCATTCTCGCAACAAATACCTCTTCCCTTTCCGTAACGGCAATCACGTCGGTGCTCCGGAAACCCGAGCGCGGTATCGGGATGCATTTTTTCAATCCCGCACATATTATGAAACTTGTGGAGATTGTCCGGACGACAAGCACTTCCGAGGAAACTGTTGCATTCTCGCGTTCGTTCGTCAATCATGTTGGCAAGGTGCCCGTACTGGTTCGGGACACCCCCGGATTCATCGTCAACCGTGTTGCCCGCCCGTACTATGGCGAAGCCCTCCGGCTTTTGGGTGAACAGGTTGCCACACACGAGCAGATCGACCGGATCCTCAAGGAAAACGGCGGATTCGCCATGGGGCCGTTTGCACTCATGGATCTGATTGGCATCGACGTCAATTTTGCCGTGACCCGGTCCATGTACGACCAATTCTTCGGCGAGCCGCGCTATCGACCACATCCCATTCAGAAGCAGATGGTCGATTCCGGAAAACTCGGGAAAAAAACCGGGGCCGGGTTCTATTTGTACAATGAGAATACAAAGTAGGTTGTTGAAAGGATAAGCGCGCGATGGCAACTTCGGGAAAAAAGGGCGCGAAACAAAAACGGGCGGTCTTGTACGTTGTGGGCGAACCCCCCATGGTTGAAGAGTACGCCAGGATTGCATCCGATCACGGCTACGAGGTTCTGGTTCAATGGACCGCCGGGGAGCCGAAATCCGAACGAACATACCGAAGATCCTCGATCATTCCGCCAGGCACAAGTCTGGCATTAGAAGTCACGAATACCGATCTTGAGACCAAGCAGAAGAATCTTCAGAAACTTGACAAGGCCCTTCCACCGACAGCTGCTATCGTTAGCTCGTCCGTCACTGTCTCCGCTTCCGAACAAGTGATGTGGATCCGGCACCGCCACCGGCTCGTCGGCTTTTGCGCCCTTCCGTCGTTCAGCGAGGGACCACTTGTGGAAATTGCACCAACAGTTTTTTCTCCTGTTGAGTCCATTGAGGTTGTTCGGAAGTTCTTTGCATCGTTAGGCAAGCAATGTGAATTTGTTCAGGACCGCGTGGGAATGGTTCTTCCCCGCGTCGTGTGTCAAATCATCAACGAGGCCTATTTTGCACTCCAGGAGGATGTCGCCTCTCCCCCCGAACTCGACACGGCAATGAAGCTCGGCGTCAACTATCCACGTGGCCCGATCGAATGGGCTGAGGTCATCGGTATTCAACAAGTGCATGCGGTCCTCTCGGCGCTCAGGAAGGACCTCGGTGAAGACAGATACAGGATTGCACCCTTGTTGGGCCAGATGGCTCAGACGGGCGAGTGGTGGCACAGAAAACTCAAGGAGGGATCATGATTGCATTTCGAGTTTTCGCTTGCGCTGTCTTCGCATGGTCCGCCGCATGGGCCCAGGATTTTGAGGGATCGGTCACATTTCGAGTCACGGGAAAAGACGATGCCCAGAGTTTTGAGTATTGGTCAAAAGGAAACAAAGCCCGGCTTGAAATGGGACAGGCTCAGGGAATGAAGTTCGTGATTCTCATGGATGCTCAATCGGAAAACATCACGATGCTCATGCCGGACGCCAAAATGTACATACGCATGACGGAGGACATGGGTTCGACCGAGCCGGAGGATATGCCTCTCGATTTCCAACGCACCGGAAAAACACAAACGATTCTCGGCTATTCTTGCGAGCAGGTGATCATACGACAGGAAAAGAGTGAGACTGAGGCTTGGGTCACGAAAGCA
>JACQPU010000077.1 GCA_016207365.1 Ignavibacteriales bacterium
AGCTTCCTGGGCTCGTCTTTGGCAGGAATCAGATAAAAATACCTGCGCGTTTGCATGATATGTGATGGTAAATCGAGGATACGGGTCGCGAACGGATTGTTGCCGCGGAAGTTGTACAGCAGCCAGGCGTCCACGTGCTCTTCGGCCAAGGCCTGCTGGATTAAGGCTACTGTTTGCTGGGATAAAGGCATGGTGTGAGCTTAGAGAGGATTCTGTCTCCTGTCCCCTGTCTCTTGACTCCTGCCCCCTGACCAGCTTTCTCCCTACTCCTTACTACATTCTCCTTACTCTCGGACTCCCCCCTTATTTCCCCACCATCTCCACAACCTCCTTCTCCCTCCGCGTCACTCCATTCCTTCTCCTCTTATACTTCCTCTCCACCGTCTCGTGCGGGGCGGGTTTCTCTTCAACATCGGGATACGTGAAAATATCATACTTGTAATTCCGCAAAATAATATCCTTGCCGTTACGGCCTAGGACGTACTGCGGAAGGATCGGAATCTTGCCCCCGCCACCAGGGGCATCGATAACATAATACGGGACAGCCAGGCCGGATGTATGTCCGCGGAGCTTGTCCATGATCTCCAGGCCCTTGCTTACCGGCGTGCGGAAATGGTTGGTGCCCTTGGTCAAATCGGCCTGATAAATGTAATAGGGACGTACGCGCATCTTGAGGAGCTTCCGGTGCAGTTCCAGCATCACGTCGGCATCGTCGTTGACGCCCTTCATGAGCACGGCCTGATTGCCCACCGGGCAGCCCGCATCCGCCAACATCGCACACGCCTTCTCTGCCTCAGGCGTGCACTCCCAGGGATGATTGAAATGCGTATTGACGTAGATGGGATGATGTTTTCTGATCATCTTGCACAGCTTGGGCGTGATGCGCTGGGGCAACACGCACGGCATTTTGGTGCCAAGACGGATAATCTCCACATGCGGAATCGCGCGCAACCCGCCGAGCACACGCTCAAGCACATAATCGGTCACCATGAGCGGATCGCCGCCCGAAAGCACGACGTCGCGCACTTCTGGATGGGCCGCAATGTAATCAATGCCGCCTTGAATCCATTTGGAACTGATCTTGCTCGAATCGCTGACCTTCCGCTTGCGCGTGCAGAACCGGCAGTACATCGAGCACTGGCTTGTCACCAGGAACAACACGCGGTCGGGGTAGCGGTGGGTGATGCTTGGCACCGGACTGTCGGCTTCCTCATTCAGAGGATCCTCCGGTGCGTTCTGGTCCTCCAGCTCCACCTTGTCCGGAATGCATTGCAGCCAGATCGGATCGCCGGGATAGCGGATGAGACTCAGGTAGTACGGATTGATCCGGATATGAAACAACTTGTTCAGCCGCTCGGCTTCCTGTGGATCAAAGTTGAAACGCTCTACAAGATCCTTCGCACTGTCAACACTTTGCCTCAACATCGTTTGCCAGAGTTCCATGAGATAACGCTGTTCCTCCTAGGTTGTGGCTATTGGCGTAAAATCCGAAATACGAATTTCGAAGCTCGAAATTCCGCCTTCTGGAATCCCGCCTTCGGGCGGAATCCTGGGAGGCGGGACAAGCACTAAATTCGAAGCACGAAACCCACAACTTCGAATTTCGTATTTCTGATTTGTTTCGAATTTCCTGCCCGCCCCTGAGATACTAAATGGCAGGCGGGCGACATTAGGATTTCGAATTTACACTCAGTGTGTACACGACGAGATCATCTCCCGCCGAATAATAGTCGGCGATGCGGGCTTCCTCTTTAAATCCGTGTTTCCTATAAAACGCCCTGGTTCGGTCGTACAATTGCTGGGATGATGTCTCCGCGATGATCTTGCTCCCTCCACGGTTAGCGACGAGCCGGATGCAATGTTGCAGCAACTCTCCGCTCATTCCCCTTCCCTGTGCCGACGGGTTCACCGCGATCCAGTACAGATCGTACGTCCGCTCCGTCATTGGCGTGGGTCCCACACAATAATAGCCCTGCACCTGTCCCTGTTCATCAACTCCCGTATACATCAGATAATCCTCTTGTCCCGGCTCCGCCGCCACAATCTCCATCAGCTCGATGCCCACCCCGATTTCTTCCGGTCTGAAGGCCCCCGTTGCTTCGAGGATTTCCTTCAGAGGCTGGATATCCTCTTTCGCAAACGGTCTGACGGCCATAACGCACTACGGCATCCTTTCTAATGCATACTCGACGACGCGGCCTATCGTGTCTTCGAACGACAATCCGTACGCCCGGGCGGACCGCGCGAAGCCGGCATCGTCGGAAAGATCGGGATTCGGATTGACCTCAAGCACGTAGGGCACGTTGTTCTTGTCCAAACGGAAATCCACACGTCCGTAATCGCGCAAACCCATGAGGCGATAGCATTTGAGCGCGATTTCCTTCAGTTTCTTTTCCAGCTCGGCCGGCACGTTCGCCGGGCAAACCCCAACCGTGCCAACATACTCCGGCGTGCCTTGCATCCATTTGGCATTGTAGGTAACGATGCGCGGATAATCCGCGGGCAGACCGGAAAAATCGATTTCGGAGATGGGCAGAACGATCGGCCTCTTGTTGCCCAAAATGCCAACATTCAATTCGCGTCCCTCGACATATTCTTCGACAAGCGCAGGTTGGTCGTATTGATTGAAAATGTATCTCACACGCTTCCGGAGAGCCGGGAAATCATCGACAACGGACGTGTTTTCGATCCCTACGCTTGCGTCTTCGCGCGAGGGCTTTACAATCAGCGGAAACCTGATCCCGAGCGATTCTTCGGTCAGTTCCCCGATATTCTTAAAAATGACAAAACGCGGGGTTTTGATGCCGTTATGGGTAAGAATCTCCTTTGTCCGGGCCTTGTTCAGGCATGTACCGAGCGCAAATGCCGGCGCCCCTGTATACGGCACACCCAGCAAATCGTACAATCCCGCCACGTGCATTTCGTGAATGGACTCGTTGCCAACCGACTCGCACAGGTTAAAGATCAGATCGGGCTGTTTTTGGCTGATAAAATCGAGTAACCGCTGAATATCCCCATTCATATTAAAGAGCGTCGCCTTGTAGCCGGCCTGCTGAAGCGC
>JACQPU010000084.1 GCA_016207365.1 Ignavibacteriales bacterium
CCGCCTGGTCGGCGCGGACCAACGTACCGCTGCTGCTGAACCGTGACAACACTGCCGGCTATCGCACCACTTATGAATCGAGTTTCTTTCAATACGGCAAAATTGTTCACAAGGACGGCGCGTTCGAACTGGCGGGACGATGGCATATTGATCTGGAGAACTCCTTTACTATGACGGAGGCCAATTTGGACGGCGTGTTTGAGCTTGCGCGGCTTACCCAAATTCCCGTTCAGCGTCAATCCCGCGCAAGCATCGGAACCTCGATGTCCTCCATGCAGCTCTCATGGGCCTATCGCAACGGTTATCTGATTCCTTCCAAGAAACGCGAGCCCGAAGCTTTTAAATCCGCCGCCACGCTTCTTCTGGCCGACCGCGGCGGTCTGATCTTTAATCCCCCCCTCGGCTACCACGAAGACGTCGCGGAGCTTGATTTTGTGTCCATGTATCCCACCATCATGGTCGAAAAGAATGTTTCTCCCGAAACCGTCAACTGCCGCTGCTGCAGGAACGATGCTGTTCCCGAGCTCGGCTACACCATCTGCGAACGGCGCGAAGGCATTGTACCGGCAACGCTTCGCTCGGTCGTGCAAAAAAGAGCCCTCTACAAAAAACTGAAACGCCAGTATAAAGGAAAGGACGACCGGCTGTTTCGCACCTACGACCATCGGCAGAATGCGCTGAAATGGATGCTGGTAAGCTGCTTTGGCTACCTTGGCTACAAAAATGCACGGTTTGGAAAAATCGAGGCACATGAATCCGTTAACGCGTTTTCCCGCGACGCCATTCTGACTGCAAAAGAAATCGCCGAAGAGCGCGGCTTCCGGATGCTCCATGCCATCATCGACTGCGTCTGGCTCAAAAAGCAGGGGGCAACGGAACAGGAGTATGAGCATTTGTGCCGCGAGATCGCCTCGCGCACCGGTATCGATATCTCCCTTGAGGGCATCTATTCCTGGATCCTCTTTCCGGCCTCTAAACTCGATCCTGCAATTACCACCGCCAACCGCTACACAGGTTGGTATCGTCACGGTGAACTGAAGGTGCGCGGCCTGGAAGCGCGACGCAGGGATACCCCGAAGTTCATCAAAACCATGCAGACGGCCATGCTCGAAGCGCTGGCTTCTGCCCGGTCGGTGGCTGATGTGGAAGAACGGGTTCCACAGCTTCTCGATATCGTGCGTTCTCATGTTGCCCTCTTGCAAAGCGGACAGGCAAATCCCATGGAGCTGGTACTGCGCAGGCATCTGAGCAAGGAAGCAGACGAATACACCAACAATAGCATGAGCGCGGTGGTCTCAAAGCTTGTGGCGGACATGGGTGTACATCTGGCACCGGGCGAATCGATCGAATTTATCATTCTCGACCAATCGGGAAAGCGTAAACCCGAGAAGGCCAAACCGTTGGCTCTGTACGCATTCGAGGACGGTTATGACATTGAACAATACACCGAGTTGACATTGCGAGCGGCGGAAACCATGCTACTGCCGTTCGGATATTCGAAAGAAAAACTGAAGGAGTGTCTTGGAATCACAGAGCCGGGGAAACGAAAGAAGAAAAGTGCGACAATAGTGCAAAAAGAGTTGGAATTCAAAACACCGGCCGAAAGAAGACGAGAAGAGTCGATCGTATTTTCAAGACGAATTTCGAATATCGACCGTCGAATACAGAATTGATTGATGACCACCAAGCCCTTCATTGGCCGCGGAGCGGGGTTCAATCCCCCCAATCGGTTTGAAGCGCTCCGAACCGAACAACCACCGACAGATTTAACGGAGTACTTTGACGTACCTGAACCCGGCCAAAAAATCCCTACCCGCGTTTACGTCGATCGGTCAAAAACCCTTTTGTCCAAGAACGACAGCCCCGATCTCGGATTCACCTACAGCCTGAATCCATACCGAGGTTGTGAACACGGTTGCATCTATTGCTATGCGCGGCCTTCCCATGAATATCTGGGTTTTTCCGCCGGCCTGGACTTTGAAACCAGAATTGTCGTCAAACTTGACGCTCCACGACTTCTCGAGGAAACATTCCGCTCATCGTCCTGGAAACCCGAGGTCATCGTCTTTTCGGGAAACACGGATTGCTACCAGCCGCTCGAACGAACCCTTGGTCTCACCCGCCAGTGTCTCCAGGTGTTTGCGAAGTACCGCCATCCGGTATCATTGATCACAAAGAACGCGCTGATTCAACGCGACGTTGACATTCTCCGCGAACTGGCGGGCCGGAATCTTGTTCTGGTTGTCATCACTATTACGACGCTCGATCAGAGCCTGATCAAGATCATGGAACCGAGAACTTCCGCGGCATCGAAACGTCTCGAGACCATCGAGGTTCTCGCCAACCAGGGAATTCCGGTCGGCGTGAATGTTGCGCCGGTCATTCCGGGACTCACAGAATCCGAGATTCCCGTGATTCTGAAAGAAGCAGCAGACCGCGGAGCCCAGTGCGCCGGCTACACCATTGTCCGGCTCTCGCATGGACTCAAAGATCTTTTTGAGGAGTGGCTACATCGTGAACTCCCCCGGCGCGCCGGCAGGGTACTTGCGCGGTTGCGCGATGTTCGTAACGGGGCGCTTTCAGACTCGGCTTTCGGGACACGAATGAGCGGAACGGGAGAATATGCGGGCGCAATTCGGAGACTTTTTGAGGTCAACGCCGCAAAATTCAGTCTCAACAAACGTCCCCTGCATCTCTGCACTGCGGAGTTTCTCTCTCCTCACCAAGCGCAACTCCCTCTCTTCCATCAATCCTGACAACGGAACCCCGTAGCGTCTTGTCCCGTCTCTTCTCTATTGACAAAGGAGACACTTTTTTTTACCATGAGGGCGCCAATCGGCGGCGTTGTGCAGGCCGCATCCCCGCGGCCGCCGCAATCCCCAACAACGAGTACGTATGGCTATCGCAGTCAGAAATCTTGTGAAATACTACGGGCGGGAAAAAGCGGTTGATGATATTTCGTTTGACGTCCAAACCGGCGAAATTCTCGGATTTCTGGGTCCAAACGGCGCTGGCAAGACTACGACGATGAAGATCATCACTTGCTACATGCCACAGTCCTCGGGGTCGGTCGAAGTGGATGGTATAGACACAATGGCCGACGCCTACGAAGTGAGGAAAAAGATAGGCTATTTACCCGAGCTGAATCCTCTGTATCTCGACATGAACGTACTCGAATACCTTGAATACTCAGCCCGTCTGCATGGTCTGCGAAACGCCCGGCTCCGCCAGCGACAACGCGAAATGATCGACGTCTGCGGGCTGGGAGACGTGCGGCATAAGGACATTGGGGAGCTCTCCAAAGGGTACCGGCAGCGTGTAGGACTTGCTCAGGCGATGATCCATGACCCGGAAGTTCTCATTCTTGACGAGCCCACGAGTGGATTGGATCCCAACCAGATCGTCGAAATCCGTAATCTCATCCGACGCCTTGGAAGCGCAAAAACCGTCGTACTCTCGACACATATTCTGTCGGAGGTCCAGGCCACGTGTGACCGCGTAATTATCATCCATGAAGGCTCTCTTGTAGCCGATGGAACACCTGACGAACTCCAAAGGAACTTCCAGGGATCCGAATCCCTTTCGCTTGAAATCAAGGCTCCTGTCGACAATGCCATGAGCGAGCTCTTTCCGAAGCTCCGGGCGCTCCCCCATGTTGAATCCGTTGACTTCCGTGGTTCTGAAGGCTCCAATCATCGCTTTCTTCTTCATACAGCAAAAGGATCGGACGTCCGCGAAGAACTGTTTCACAAAGCCGTCGCCGAACGCTGGGTTCTCCTTGAACTCAGCCGCCGCGCGACAAGCCTCGAAGAGGTCTTCCACAAACTCACACGCTCGGAAACGATTCAATAGACCCTCCCTGTGAATGCCCTGAATACTTTCCGTCTCCGCTACCGCAACGTCGGTCCGATTTATGTCAAGGAACTGCATTCGTACTTCAACTCCGCCGTGGCGTACGTTGTGATCATCGTTTTTCTGGCGTTCCTTGGCTGGTTCTATGCCTCCAATATTTTCCTCATTAACCTCGCTTCTTTGAGGGAAATGTTTGAAACTGCCCGGTGGGTTCTGCTGTTTATCATTCCCGCCATCACCATGCGCCTGCTTGCAGAAGAAAAGAAATCTGGTACCATTGAATTGCTTGCCACAAAGCCGGTCCACGACGATGAGATCGTGATTGGAAAATTCCTTGCAGCGTGGAGCCTCATTGCTTTTGCCTTGCTTCCAACTCTGGTCTACTACGCAACCGTCGCGTCGTTTGGTGAGATCGACAATGGACCGGTTATCGGAGGTTACCTTGGCTTACTGCTCATGGCAGGTGTATACGTTTCGATCGGACTGTTCGCTTCCAGTATCACCGAGAATCAGATCGTCGCTTTCATCCTCGGCATCTTTCTCATTGTTGTGTTTTTTGTACTCGACAAGATCCTCCTGTTTGTGCCGGCAGGACTCGTCAGCATCTTCGAATATCTGGGCACGGATTATCATTTTCTGAATATGGCGCGCGGCGTCATTGATTCCCGCGACATCGTCTATTTTGTCAGCGTCCTCGGGATGATGCTCGCCTGCACGATGGTTGGCCTTGCCCGTCGCAAATGGTAAGCACGGCACAGCAAACGTGAAATCACTTAAATCACATATTCTCATCCGAACCGTTCTCTTTGCGGGCATCGTTGTGCTTGTCAATATCATTTCGATCCGCGTGTTCGGCCGCATTGATCTCACCGCACAAGGAGTTTACACGCTCGCCCAGCCCAGCAAGGACCTGGTTGGTTCTCTTGACGACCGGGTTACTGTCAAGGCATACTTCACTGAAGATCTTCCGGCACCATACAATAGTAACCGTAGGGCGACTCTTGATATTCTGAATGAGTACAAGGCATATTCGAGCGGCACCTTGCATTTCGAGTTCATCAGCCCCACCGGTGAAACCGGCGAACAGGAGGCCCAGCAGGAAGGGATCGCCCCCGTTCAGGTGCAGGTCATTAACGATGACCGGCTCGAGGTCAAGCGGGGATATATGGGGCTGGTGATGCTGTACGAGGACAGGAAGGAAACGATTCCCGTCGTCCAGAACGTCCGGTCCCTCGAGTATGACATCAGCAGCGCCCTCAAGCGACTAACGACTCGTACCAAGAAGAAGATCGGCTATACGACCGGACATCGGGAGGCGGAACCTTCCGCATTTCAGCAAGCGGCTCAGATGGTTTCATCGCAGTACGAGTTGGTACGGGTTGACCTCAAAGCGAATCCCGCCGTGCCCGGGGATCTCGCAGGCCTTCTTGTTATCGGTCCGGAGGACCGGTTCTCCGACTCCAGCAAGGCGGCGCTGGATCGCTACATCATGCACGGAGGTAAGATCGCGTTTTTTATCAATCGATTTTCCGCAACACTTCAAGATCGCTTTGCCCGTGCGGTGGATCCGGGGCTTGATGATCTTCTTTCGCACTATGGTGTTCGCGTTCACACAGACCTTGTCCGTGACGCCCAATGCGCACCTGTAACCGTTATGCAACAACAAGGAATGTTCCGGTTTCAGAGTCAGATTCCGTTTCCGTTGCTCCCGGTCGCTTCCAACTTCAACCGCGAGCATGCCGTGTCAAAAGATCTTGAATCCGTTTTGTTCTTCTTTGTCAGTTCAGTTGACACAAACGGCATTGCTTCAAGAAATCTGAAGGGCGATGTTCTCGTCCGTTCTTCCGAGCGGAGCGACCGTCAATCAGGATTCATTCTGATTGATCCCCTCCAGCGGCCGGCTGCCTCGGACCTCGCAGAACGGCATATCCCCCTGGCCGTCACGGTGGAAGGTTCATTTTCGAGCTTCCGCGGTGATTCAATCGCAGCGTCCCTCCCTTCGAGTCCACTCACTCGCATCCTCGTTGTCGGTGACGCCGATTTCATGAAGGACGAGTACCTTGGCAGCCGCGGCAACGTGATCCTTTTTGCCAATATCGTTGACTACATTGCCGATGATGCAGGATTGATCACAATTCGATCAAAGAACCTTGTCCAGCCGCCCCTTGAGCAGGTTTCCGACGGAACGAAGCGCTTGTTGAAGTACGTCAATATTTTCCTCCCACCTTTCCTTGTTGCGGGATACGGAGTCTTCCGCTGGCGCCGACGCGCAGCCCTCAAGCGGGCACTCGAACTCTCAGGTTAACGGCCATGACAAAAAACACGCTCATTCTCGTTGGAATCCTGATTGCTCTCGCCATTGTTGCCTTCCTCGTTCTCCAACAACCGGGTGAACGAAGCGTCACGGAGCCGGGAAATACACCGTTCCTGACCGTCGATTCTGCAAACGTCACGTCGATCACCATCACATCCCAGGGCACTTCCGTCGTTCTTGCCAGGCGCGGAAGCGAGTGGATTCTTGACAGCCCGGGCGAACACCGTGCCGATCCAGTTGCCGTAGGGGCCTTGCTCACAGAAGCAAAGAAGCTCACCATACGGTCGGTTGTTTCGAAGAATGCCGAAAAGCACTCGATCTTTCAGGTTGACACCACAGGAACACTCATCACGCTTCGATCGTCTGCCAGTGATTCCATTTCTTTTGTGCTTGGGAAATCTGCACCGGGTTTCTCCGAAGTCTATGCCCGTCTCACTGGTTCCAACGACGTCGTACTCGTGAATGCAGCAATCTCATACGCGGCAAAGCGTCCCGGATCCGAATGGCGTGACCGTGCCATCATTCGAATGCCAAAAGAAGAGATCCGGGAAATCCGCTTTCAGTACGGCGATACGACGTTTACCGTTGCCTGGAAAGACACCTCGTGGACCGCAGACGACCAGCCCGCGCAGGAATGGGAAGTAACGAGTCTGGTTTCAGCCCTCAGTGATTTCAAAGCCGACGAATTTGTAGAAACTCCTCCAACGACCCCTGGAAAACCTGCTGCTTCAATTTCCTTCGCGGGAACTCTGATACGTTTCTTCCTTCCGAAAGGCGCCGACAAGTACCTTGTTCATTCCTCATCTTCCTCCCAATGGTATCGGATGGAACGCTGGAGAGCTGCTCAGGTACTCAAGAGAAAGAAAGACCTGGTCACGACGCTCTGATCTCTCCTGATCATTAATTGCTTTTGAGTTTGTCTATCTTGTTTCCAACCTCAATTTTGGTTACTTTCATTTTTCACGTACGAGCCTAAGTTCAAGCTGGATACGAGGATAAGCGAAATATGATTCGTTTTGCACTGCTTTTCGGTACACTGTTGATAATGGGATGCGGGGCATCCAGGTCCCTGGGAACGATCGAAGACGAGCCGATTACGTTACAGGAGTTTGAAGATTTATTTGCCCGGAACAACGGCGGATGGGAAAACGCGGCCAAATCGAATCTCGAAGAACGGAAAGCTTTCTTCGATCGCTTTATTGCTTACAAACTGAAGTTACGCGAAGCAAAGACCCGGCAGCTCCTGCAGGACAGTACCGTTCAGCGCGAATTGCAGGAGTATAAATCCTCCGTTGCCTTAACGTATATTTTCGAAAAAGAACTTGTGACGCCGGCGCTGCAGGCGTTATACGAGCGCAGGAAAGAGGAACTGAGGACAAGTCACATTCTGCTTCGTTTTCCGCCTTTCTCTTCTCCTAGTGACACCCTCGAGACCTTTGGACTGGCGATGTCGCTGACTGAGCGCGCGCATATTTCTCCATTCGATAGCTTGGCGAGAGCATACTCACAGGATCCGGGGTCAAGGACAAACGGAGGTGATCTGGGGTGGCTTACTCAGGACCGGATGGTCCGTTCCTTCGAAGACGCACTCTATGCCCTTCAACCGGGAGAAATCACAAAAAAGCCTGTAAAAACCGATCATGGCTATCATATAATCAAGCTGATAGCCCGGGAGCATCACAAAGGTACAATTCAGGTTAGTCACATCCTGAAACGATTCGCGCAAAACAAACAGGACTCTTCCGCGGTGGAGGAGACCATTCAGTCCGTCTACGACAAGGTTCAAAGGGGAGATCTCTCATTTGAGAATGCCGCAAAACTGTACAGCGATGATGCTTCAAGCAGAGAAAAAGGGGGGGCTCTCGGAAGCTTTGCACGATCACGGATGGCACCCGATCTTGTCCCGATTCTCTTCTCGATGCCGGTTGGAAGCATCTCTGCTCCTTACCGAGCACCGTATGGATATCATATCTTCAAGGTCACCGGCGCCGACCCATTCCCTGCGTTTCAGGAGCTCGAAGCCGAGCTGCGTCAAACCTACCAGGAGCATTACTTCCGTTCAGATCATGATCGGTACATTCGTGATCTCAAAATGACGTACAGGCTCGAATTTGATGAAATTGCACTGACACAATTAGTCAATTCCTTCGACACTACGAAGACGCCTTCCTCGGAAGGCTGGGCCTCCGGCATCGACCCAACTTTTCTAAGCAGGCCCTTCGGCAGGTTCGCGGGCCAGGTTCTCACCGCCGGGGACTTCCTGGAATCCGTGCAATCGGGGGAGGAATTCAGTACGATATCTCTTACTCCTGCCAATGTTGAACATATGATCAATCGTATTGTGGACTCGAAAATTTTGAAATACCATGCCTCACAAGCCGTTCAACGCTATCCGGCCTTTGCAGACCTCATGAAGGAGTACGAGAATGGCATTCTGGTCTACAGGCTCGATCAGGACGAAATCTGGCGTAAAATGGAACTCAGTGATTCAGTCCTTCGTGCATTCTACGAGCAAACCAAGGACGAATACCGTTGGGGAGATCGTATCGCGATTGCCGAGATTCATGTCCGCTCAGACAGTCTTGCTCGGTCCCTGCATGACCGCGTTCTTCGTGGAGAGGATTTCGGTGATCTTGCAGCGGAACACACCGTACGACCGGGTTTCAAGGAAGCCCGCGGCGAATGGGGACTTACCTCGGTGTACACAAACGAACTCACGATCAAAGGCGACTCAATGATCGTGGGCGCCGTAAGCAAACCGTTTCGATTTGAGAATGGATGGTCGATCATCAAAGTACTGGAGAAGGAATCCTCCAGGATCAAGACATTCGACGAAACTTACCAGGAAATCTCGGGCCGCTATCAGGAACATGAAAGACAGGAACGCGAGCAGCGCTGGATCGAAGAGCTGAAGAAGAAATACCGTGTGACAATTTATCTTGATCAACTTTCCCATGCGTTTACCCGGTCTCCTGCCTCTTAGCGCGACCCTGCTGATAACAGGTTTCGTTCTTCTCGGCTGCCAGAAGCCCCAGCAACCCAGAACGCCGGTTGCACGTATTGACAATACCACGTTGACGCTCGAAGAGGTAGTGGCCCGGTTTGATTCTGCGCGCGGTGTTTCCCAAGCTCAGGTCCATGAATACATTCAGCGATGGCTCACCAATGAGCTCTTGTACCAAGAGGCTGTTCGGCGGGGACTTGACAAGACCGAAGAATTGGAGTCGCGCATGGCCGAGATCCGCAGACAGCTTGCCATCAATGCCCTGCTCGATCAGGAGGTCTATACACTTGCTTCACAGGAAAAGCCGGAGGAACAAGTCAAGCGGTACTATGAAGACAACAAATCGGAATTTATCCACTCCCACGACGTCGCTCTGATGAGCTTTGTGCTGTTTGGCGAACGCGATCCTGCCAATGCATTCCGGACCCGCATCGCGCGGGGCACTCCCTGGAGTCAGGCTCTTTCAGAGCTGATATCCGATCCGACTGCGGTATCACATGTTATCACGAGGGCAGATTCTGCGTACCACACGGAGCGATCACTCCTCCCTGAGGAGCTTTGGAAGGTCGTACACGCCACCGCACGGCGCGAACCATCGTTTCCGGTCCGGACGTCCGATGGCTATTATGTCCTTTTTGTCTGGAAGCTTTCACGCCGCGGAGAAATTGCCGACCTTCCCTATGTTACCGAAGAGATCAGGAGCCGGTTAACGATTGCCGGACGAAGACAGGTCATGGACCAACTCCTTGAGAACCTTCGCTCAAAGCATGTTGTTCAGATTCTTGTGAGTTCCGTTCCGCAAGATTCCATTTCCCTGAGACCCCAGGAATAACCATGAAAACGTTGTTGTCCGCCATGATATTGGTCTCGTTGGTCATGCTGTCATCGTCCGTCGCCGCGCAAACGGTCATTGACCGGATTGTTGCTGTTGTCGATAAGGAGATTATCACTGAATCTGAGCTCCGTGAACGCACAATGCTTGTCGCAATGCAAAACCGCATGGATCCGTCCAATCCCGATTTGCGAAAACAGATCCTCGACGGCATGATTGCGGAAAAGCTTATTCTGGCACAGGCGATTATTGATAGCGTGGTTGTCAGCGATGGCGAAGTTACGCAAACACTCGAGCAGCAACTCCAGAATCTTGTCCGTCAGGCAGGATCAGAGCGACGA
>JACQPU010000001.1 GCA_016207365.1 Ignavibacteriales bacterium
GAAATGATCCGTGGATCCGGAACATCGCTCTTGCAGAAACCGGGGATTCGACCATACTGACAAAAGGCCAGCTGTCCAGGAAGCCTTCCAGCGATCCCCGGATCGAGCTCCAGCGCATATCGGCAATAAAGTGCAAGCCGGATTCTGCGGTCCTTTCCAGAGCGGCAAGCAAACTCAATTCGCCATACCTGATTCCGTTCACGGCGCCGTACCGTGATCCTTCGGATGTGAATTCCCCATGCCCGCCCATTGATTGATTCTTGAGAGCGCCCATCGCCTTCCAATTCGAAGAGATCGTCCACAGAAACCGCGCGTCGTAGGCAGCGACGATGCCGGCCGGCTCAAACTGCATCTGCCGGAAGGAGGGACCGTCCACCTTTCTTGAAATCACCGAGTGAGAGGCGCCAAGCTCCAGACTGAAGGGACCCTCGGTTCGAAAACTCAGCCGCGTGATCACATGCTCATGTTCGAGCGGAAGATATCCGCTAACCCCTCCCACAGTCAGAGCCATGTGCTGGCCGTTTGTCGAGCGTTCGACCCCGAGCGACGCACTCCCGTATCTGGTTGCAAGCGTCAATCCCGTCCCCATGTCCCTCAGGAACGAGCTGGAATTCGTCACGTGTCCCGCCACTACCTTCCATCGAATGCGGCCGGACAGTTCGGTGTCAACGGTCAGCCGGACCTTCTTCCGCGAGTTGACATATGTTGCGATCTGGTCGCGTGTGTTGAGCGCCTGCGAGAGAACAGTCTCCGACTCGGCGTGGATCCCTACCATTGTGCCTGCCGAGAGGGGAATCGCGGCTTCGAAGGCGTGAAGCACTCCGCCCAGACCGGGCGACGTGCCGTCGTTACGCTCTTCTCTGTAGTAATTGTCTACGCGGCCCTTATAGCGGATGAATCCCTGTGATCCCCAATGGTTGAACGTGCCTTGCCAATTCTGTTCCCATCCAACAAAAGGATTGCCCCCTGTCAGCCGGCCTTCCGTGCCGCCATTGAGGAACACCTGGAGCAGGTCTTGCGCCGATACTCCCGCCGTCAATGCGATGAAAACGACGGTGAGTGACGCAACACGACGGAGATCCGCCAAGATCATGTCAAGATCCCGGAATAAGTACCGAGGATTCCCAATTCAAGGCGGACACGTCGAGGAGGACCTTGAGGTTCGTATCCGTCATCCCCGGAAACAATCCTCGCATAGTTGGATCAGGGAAGATCCATTGGTCGAATGTCGACGCGGTCCATGTCAGAATAGCATCGTACGTTCCGGGCTGAAACCCTGGCTGGACAGTGACCGTGTAGGGTGGTACCATTTGCTTATAGTTTGGGATCGCGTCGTTGAAAAAGGCGTTCAGGTTGATCGTCAGTCCGTCCGGAAGGGTATACGCTCCTGACAACACCTTTTTAAGTGAGTCCAAAGCACTGATGATCTCCATGAAGACCGGTCCGTCGGAAGGATTATAATTGATAATGTCGGTTTGAGGATTTGCCGGCTCGTTCATCAGGTTCGTCAGAGAGCCCTGAATGCTCGTGGCTGCCCCGACGAAATTCGTGAGCGCATCCTTCATGCGTTGTGATCCCCCCGTCCTGAATGCCAGGAACCCGGAAGAGGGTTGCCAGGCTTGGTAAACGCCAGCCGAATCGCCTGGGTTGTAGTCAATGTTGTAGGCAACAAAAGCGGAACCGTCGGCGACCACGAATTGCAGCAGGCCGCGAAAGAGATAGATCTCCGTCGCGTCAATCCGGTATGTTTCGGTAGTATTGCCACCTGTCATTGTTGGCGTTATGAGGAACGCGTAGGCCGGGTCTTGGAGAACAATGGTCAGGTGATTGATCGAGCTGGTGAGCTTTGGAAGGATCGCGGTTTCGATAATATTCTGATAATACGAGGGGAGCTGATGAGTTGCGGCTGTGGAACCTTTACCCAGCATGAGCGAGATCCGCTGTTGAAAAAGCCCGGTGAACCTGGAGGCGAGACGTTCGCCGTATGATGTAAGGACGCCGGCCGTGGAGGTTGAAAGCCCGGCGAAGGAGCGCAGAACGTCGGGGGAGAGAGCGACTTCCTCTTTTCCCAAGAGACCCGTGATTTGCGGGTTGCCGAAGAGTGAGAGTACATCGATGATGGCGAGGCCAAAATGGGCGTCCTTATTGGATGCATCCAGAGCCAGAGCGTCATTGTAGAGCGTTGCGGCAGACGAGAAGTCGAACAGGGAAGGATCCGTGGATCCGGAGTTCACAATGAGGATGATTCTCGGTATCAGAATGTTGTTCGCCTGAGTGACCTTCTCCTGGGCCCCAGTGGAAGGAGTGTCCTCGGTCTCCGTCGGTCCCGACTTCTGGCACCCGGATGACCATACGAGCATGGCGAAGAATGCGGCGACGGCAAGGACGTTTGTCAGTGTTTTCATAGAGCTCTCCTCATTGTTGGCAGGCAATAAAAGTACGCATTAGGACCTGCCTTGTCAATGAACGCACTTGGTGTTGTTGTGACCGGCATCATCAATCCGATTTACTTTACTTTGGCTGCTTTTTTCCTTACGCTGTCTCATACTGCTTATTATGACCGGGAACGCCTACCTCAAAGACTGCCTTCTTCAGCTGACAAAGCTCAAATCGCAGGCCGATCGGGCCGTGGCACAGGTCGACGAGAGGCAGTTTTTTGCTTCTCTTGATCCGGAATCGAACAGCATTGCGGTCATTATGAAGCATCTCGCCGGCAATATGCGGTCGAGGTGGTCCGATTTTCTCACGACCGATGGCGAGAAACCTGACAGGAACCGCGATGCTGAATTCGAACCAAAGGTGGGCGAAACACGCGCTTCGGTCCTTGCCGAGTGGGAACGCAGCTGGAAGCTTGCTCTTGGCACCATCGGATCTCTCAAAGCGGGGGATCTTGAACGAAGGGTGATGATTCGAGGGAAGCCGCACACGGTGCTTGAAGCCATCAACAGGCAGTTAACGCACTACGCAGCGCATGTGGGACAAATTATCCTCCTAGCCAAACATTACGCCGGTTCGGACTGGAAGACTCTCAGCATACCGCGGGGACAATCCAAGCAGTTCGAGGTTTCAAAGGATGGGAAGCCCTACTCGCTCTAAAAAACCACACTCAAAGAGACGCACGTACGGGGCATGTTTCGTCTGGCTCGACTCGGAAAGTTATACAAAAGCCATCAAGCTATCGTTCATCACGTGAGGAGGGGAAATGGCATACAATGAAGAACTGGCAGATCGTGTTCGCGCCGCGTTTCGCGGAATCCGGCGCCTGGAGGAAAAACGGATGATGGGTGGATTGACATTCATGGTCAACGGAAAAATGTGTGTGGGCGTTTTGAAGGATGATCTCATGTGCCGGATCGATCCTGCCACCCATGAAAAAGCCGTCCAAAGGAAAGGAGCGCGGGAGATGGACTTCACGGGCAAGCCAATGAAAGGATTCGTTTTCGTGGGGCCTCCGGGCACCAGGAACAAGAAAGATCTGAAGTACTGGCTGGACCTTTCGCTTGCCTTCAATAAGACTGCAAAGCCTTCGAAAAAGAAGAAACGATGAACAGGGCTTCATCGGCTCTTATCATTACCTGTCTCCTTTTTATCCAATCTTCTCCATCCCAGGAGATCTTCTTTGTATCGACGTTGGGGAAGGATGACTGGTCAGGGAAACTTCCCGCACCTGCGGCCGACGCAACAGATGGGCCCTTTGCCACATTCGAGCGTGCGCGGTACGAAATCCGAAAACTAAAAAAGGCCGGACTGTTGAAATCAGGAGCGACCGTTTTCGTACGGGCAGGACGATATGAACGAAACAAAACGCTTTTGTTCGGTTCTGAAGACTCAGGAAGTAAACGCACACCTGTTGTCTGGAGGTCCTTCGGCGACGAAACAGTGATCGTCACGGGAGGGCGTCGCGTCTCCGGATGGCGGAACGTAACAGATCAGACTGTACTGGTTCGGCTCGGTTCGGCTGCGAAGCGACGTGTTGTTCAGACGAATCTGCGCGAGCAAGGGATCACCGATTTTGGAGTGATTCAACAACGCGGCAGCCCCGGACTCGAATTGTTCTTCAGAGGAGAACGCATGCAACTGGCCCGCTGGCCGAATTCGGGATGGATACGTATTTCGGAAGTTCCGCAGACAGGCGATTCTCTTTATAATAAGGGACTCGAGCGGGAAAAACGGTTTGACAGCGTACCTGTGGGCCGTCATTATGGCCGGATCGGCTATGAAGGCGAAAGGCCGCGGAGATGGAGGGAAACAGGAAACATATATCTGCATGGATACTGGACCTGGGACTGGAGCGACTCTTTTCAACGCGTGCATTCAATTGATACTCTTCATCGCGAAATCACCCTCGCTTCCCCTCACCATCATTACGGGTACACAAAGAATCAGCGTTACGCTGTGCTGAATGTTCTCGAAGAGCTCGATGCACCGGGCGAGTGGTTCCTCGATCGCTCAACCGGAATGTTGTACTTCTGGCCTCCCGCCTCTCTTGACACCGGTGATTGTACGGTCTCCATGCTCGAAGAACCTCTTGTTGTCCTGGAGAAGGCGAACCACATCGTGCTGCGCGGATTCATTTTTGAACAAGCGCGGGCTGAAGGAATCCGGATCTCCGGGGGAACCGGCAATCAGATCGCGGGATGTACCTTTCGACAGCTTGGGGGAGAAGCCGTTACAATAATTGGCGGCGCCGACAACACAATCGTGAGCTGTGACCTCTACGATCTCTCGCAGGGTGCCATCCGCCTCACAGGCGGGGATCGCAAGACACTGACTCCCGGCGGGAATTCTGCAGTCAACAATCATATTCATCATTTTAGCACCTGGCTGCGCACGGGACAATATGGCGTGTTCCTCGATGGCGTCGCGAACAGGATTGCGCATAACAAGATTCATGATGCGCCCTTCGAGGCAATCTATCTGCGCGGCAATGAGCATGTAATCGAATTCAACGAGATTCATGATGTGACAAAAGAAACAGGAGATGCAGGGGCGCTGCACACCGGAAGGGATTGGACGTGGAGGGGAAACGTGATCCGCCATAACTATTTCCACGATCTTGTAGGACCCGGCCTCCACGGCGTCATGGCGGTATATCTCGACGACTGGGCAAGCGGGTTTACGGTGTATGGAAACATCTTTTACAGAGCGGGTCGCGCTGCGTTCGTAGGTGGAGGGCGGGACAACACGGTGGAGAACAACATTTTCATTGAGTGTGCACCATCAGTACACGTTGATGCGCGCGGACTCGGTTGGGCGGGATATTATTTTGACGGAACATTCCCCTGGTTGTTCGAGAGAATGGATGAGATGAAGTTCCGCCAGCCGCCTTACAGCGAGCGGTATCCGGAACTGCTGAAGCTGTACGATGATGAGCCGCGCGTGCCGAAAGGGAACAGGATCGTCCGAAATATTTCGTATGGCGGGCGATGGATGGATGTGTACGACTACTGGGCATTCGATTTCTCTGTGGTCACGGTCAAAGACAACGTTATAGCTGATCCGGTGATCTTGCGGCGACGTTCTGGAGGACAGGCGGGGTGGGATCCGTACTATCTTGATATTGACCGGAAGGAAGGATACGACATGATTACGGGAGCGGATTCAGCAGGGCCACGGCTTTTTCAAGGGAACCTGTTCCTGGAGGGGAATCCGGGATTTGTGGATATCAGGGCGAAGGATTTTCGCTTAAGAGACGATTCGTCTGCATATCGGACCGGGTTCAAGAGAATACCGCTTGAAAGAATAGGGTTATACGAGGATGAATTGAGAAAACAGATACGCTAGGCTATTTGTCCAATCCCCGTAACAGATCCCTCATTTCCGAAAATCCCCGATAGATCACTTTTGAACTGATAAACACGAAGCCGAGGAAGGCGACGATGAGGGCGACGATCCAGATAATCTTCCAGATTTCCATGGTCAATGTCCGGGTTGTTGTGAAGTCCGTGAAGAAAGAAGGGATCCGAGAAACAGTCCCGCGAATCCGAGTGCAAAGCTTGTAAAACCCCGCACATTCGGGGGCATCAGTGTTGCAATGAATCCCTGACCCGTTGAGCCGCCAGCCTGAAGGAGGATATCCTCGATGACAAAGGAAAGCGGAAGAAGGGCCCCTCCGATGAACGCCGCGTACGCGCCTGCTGTTGTCGAACACTTCCAGTACAGGCCGAGCACGATCGCCGGTAATCCTCCCGCATAATACACGGTCGTTACATCGAGCAAGTAACGAAACGCCGTGTCCTTGAGCTCATACCAGATTCCAAACACGAGCATGAGCAGCCCGATGATTCCGATGGACCACCGCGTGGCCTGAAGCCGTTGCGAGTCCGTGAACGTGTGTTTCCGGAGCGGATCGAGAAAGTCCTGAACGATAATACTGCTCCATGCCAGAATGTAGCTTGAATCAGTGGACATCATTGCTGCAAACATTCCGGCAGTGAGGAGACCGAGCAGACCTACCGGCAGAATTTCTGCAAGGAGCCTGGGCATACCCGCAGAAGCATCGGAGTCAAGACCGAACATCAGTGCCGCGCCAATTCCCCAGACAATCGGGAAAAAAGCCCTTCCGAGGAACATCATTCCCGTCGACCGAAAGATGAATCGGTTGATGCCAGGATGTTCCGACGAGAGAATCCTTTGCGCCACGGGTTGCCAGAGCAAGCAGCCGGAAACCGCGAACACCGACCAATAAGCGATGAACCACCATCCGTACTCAGGGTGATCGATGGGATCGAAACCCGCCGCGCCGTACGCGGTCATGGCCTGATCGAAGAATCCCACGAACCCCTGGCCCGAAAGCACGAGCATTGTGGTCAACACCATTCCGATCGCAAGGAAAATAAACTGAATGAAATCCGTGAGAACGACGGAAATCATGCCACCCAATGCCGTGTATGCCAGTACAACAATGAGGAGGATCGTGGTGGTGACGTGGATCGAGGTTTCCGGGATTCCAAGAAAATGCACGATGAATACCGCTCCAAGTTTCAGAAACACGCCAAGGCTCAGGATTCCGGCCACGATCAGAAGGCTCGCGGCAAGGATGCGGACTCCTTTGCTGTAGCGCCTCCCGAAAAATTCCGTAATGGTCATGATCTCCATCATGCGCAGTCGATCGACGACGAAACCGGTTTTTGCGATGACGAGATACGCCGTGGCCCAGATGACCCCGATGATAAATGCCGCGAAACCGAAACGAAAACCCTGTTCGGCAAAGTACATCATCGTAACGAGCCCCAGTTCCGTAGCAACAAGCGTTGCAACGCCGAGGTGATATCGTAATCTTCTTCCCGCTACGAGAAAATCCGAGATTGTCCGCACACGCCGGCGCACCGATATACCGGCCCACACTGCCGCAGCGACATACAATAGAACAATAATGCCGTCGAGGAGGGAAAACGTCATGCGTCCGGCCGTTTTCGGGGAGGAAGGGAAATTGTCACAATCCCGCCGTCATCCAGACGTTGGCATGTGGTTCCCCTTCGCGGTACAAAACGGGGAAGTAAGGACCGGAATATGCGTCCCCGTCGCGGGGA
>JACQPU010000087.1 GCA_016207365.1 Ignavibacteriales bacterium
CGTCCCCTGCCCGGCGATGATCTTATCGTCGTCAAAGGGAGGAACCAGAACAAGGCCATCCCGATGACGGAGCTCATTTGCGATTCGCTCGCGGTCATCGGTGGAGTCTTCACTGAAGACAACTGTTCCTCCGTACGCCCTGGTGGCTTCGATCTTGTTCGGCGGAGAATTCCTGGGCATCACAATGGTTGCCCTGACGCCGAGAAGCCGTGACGCAAGGGCAACTCCCTGAGCGTGGTTACCGGAGGAATGAGCCACTACACCGTAGGTACGTTCGTCGGCGGTCAGGGACGCAATCTTGTTATAAGCTCCTCTGATCTTAAATGCCCCGATGCGCTGGAAATTCTCGGCTTTCAAAAAAACCGAATTTCCACATCGCTCGTTGAACGTTCGGGATGTGAGGATGGGAGTCCGGTGAACCACCGGAGCGACAACAGAAACGGCGTCCTGGATATCGGAAAATGAAATCATGAAACGGGGTAAGGGCCACGCGGGGCGGGAGTACTATTTCGGGACACCCACTTCTTTATGTTCGAAGGTATGACCCGCGTGCTGCAGGGCTTTCACGGCATCAACGATCTGTTCCTCACGCAGGAATACGTAGAGAGTGTTAAACGTTGTGAACACCAGAGGCGTGATGCCGGCCTGAACAAGCGGATCGATAACGGAGGGCAGCAGGCCGCCGTCCTTCAGCGGGGACTCTCCCTCGATCCGAAGCGCCCTCCATCCGATTTCCTGCTGTACGTTGCTTGGCGCCATGAATTCCGGAGTGACGATCATAAGCTCTTCGTCCGTCCGGGCGGAAAAGCACATCTCACCGCGCGCCACAATCATGGGGAGTTCCGCAAACTGCGCGAGTTTACTCACCGTGAATTTGTCGTCCAGCAAATGAAGGGTCAATTTTTTGGATGTGCCGGCCATGAGCGTTGCATGATGTTTTCCAATGTACCGCTTCTGACCGACTGCCGCAAGTCTTTCTGATTTGCAGAAGCCCCGACCCGGTTTGACGCATCCCGGACGCTTTTTGCAGGAAATCGAACTTGTATCAGAGCCTCTCAACGTGTAACTTCAACAACCTCATGTTGAATCATTCCCGGAACACCAAAATGAAAACACAAAAGAATCTCACGCATCTGTTTCTCCTCGTCACGTTTTCTGCTCTCCCTGCCCTTGCCCAGCAATCTCTCCTGCAATCCGGCCCCATGGTCGGATACGGCCAAATGACCGAAGTCCTGCTGTGGGTTCAAACCACCAAACCTGCCGCAGTGCAGGTTCGCTACTGGAATGTCCGAGCTCCTGACAAGAAAGTGTTAAGTCGAGCGGTTACAACCTCGGCAGAGCGCGCCCATACTGCCCACGTCCTTATCGATGGCCTCCTGCCCGGACAAGCATTCGGTTACGAGCTTCTCCTGAACGGTAGGGTCATCGTCCGTCCGTACCCGCTCCGTTTTCAAACCCAGCCCCTCTGGCAATGGCGAATGGATCCACCAGACTTTACGGTCGCCTTTGGATCCTGTCTTTATATAAATGAAACGGAATGGGATCGTCCCGGTGCTCCGTACGGGTCAGATTACGAGATTCTCACCATTCTCGCATCAAAGCATCCCGATCTCATGCTCTGGCTTGGCGACAACACATACTATCGGGAGATAGATTGGAATACAGTTGCAGGCCTGCGACATCGGTGGACCCACACCCGCGCCACATCGGAACTCCAGCCAATCCTTGGAGCGGCGCATAATTATGCCATCTGGGATGATCATGATTACGCGTCGAACGATTCTGACCGTTCCTACCGCCTCAAGAGTGAATCGCTCGAGACCCACAAATTATTCTGGGCAAATCAAACCTATGGCACGAGCGAGATCCCCGGCGTGTTTGGGCGGTTCGAATGGGGTGATGCGGAGTTCTTTCTGCTCGACGATCGTTACCATCGCTCGCCGAACGAAGCCCCAAACGATGAGAACAAAACGATGTTTGGGAAAGAACAGCTCAAGTGGTTGATGGATGGACTCGTCTCCAGCACTGCAACATTCAAGATTGTCGCCAATGGGAACCAAATTCTCAATCCCTCCACAGGAGGAGAAACATTCTACAACTACCGACATGAATACAAAACACTTCTTCAGTTTATCAAGGAACAGAAAATCTCCGGTATCGTATTCCTTTCCGGCGATCGTCACCTGACAGAACTCGGGGTTCTGAAGGACACAACCTTTTATCCCCTTTACGATTATACATCATCATCACTCACCGCGGGGCTTTCCACCTATAAAGACACGGACAATCCAGGTGTCGTTCCGGGAACGTTGGTGAACGACGCGCACAACTTCGGCATTCTCCGGTTTAGCGGTCCCCGAAGAGATCGCGTACTCACAATGGAATGCTGGGACTACACCGGAAAGCTCAGATGGACACACGTCGTCAAAGCGAGAGAACTGCGAACAGGAAGATAGCACACAACCGATTGCGACCAAGAGTCCCGGAAAAAACAAAGCCCCAGAAGGAATCTCCGGGGCTTAATTTTTTACTTTTTACGTTCTAATTTGTACTTATTACTTTTCACTTTTACTTGCTAACGGCACTTTCTCCACCTCGCCGCGTATATTCTCAATCTCTCCTTCCTCACTGTGCCGGGCATACATTACCTTATACAACGACAAGAGTCCCTTGACGCCATTTTCAATGGAAGCCACGTGGGTCCGAATCTCCCTGGTCATATCGTCCAGATGAGACTTCACTTCTTCCGGGAGTGAGTTTCGTATCAATCTCGTCCGGAGATCAAGCTCCACGCCGATGGCGGCAAAGTCTTCGTTCAGGCGCGGCGACAGCGTGTTGAGAATCCTTCTTACCTTTTCCGTTGCTTCAAGATTAAGCTTTATTTCACGCTCTTTTTCGATTTCAAGCTCGCGGGCAATTCTGAACTGGCGTCGCTCGTGGGTGGCCTGGATTATAATGGCCAGCCGCTGAACGTCAATGTGCTCTTTCCGCAAGTAGTCATATGCCCCCATTTTCATGGCTTCTACAGCAACATTTTCGGAGCCGGCCGCGGTCAGCATCACCACCGGTGTTTCATTTTTCTGCTCGTGCATCCACTGAAGCACATTCAGCCCCGACATCTCCGGCATCATATAATCGAGCAGTATGACATCATACGCCCGCTTTGCGTTTGCGATTTTTTCAACCGCCTCTTTCCCCGTGAAGCCAGTATCCACTTTATAACCGTATTCGTCATGCAACTGTGAAGCGATCAAACTAATAAAAAAGCCCTCATCATCCACAAGTAGGACGGAGAGCGGGTCACGATCCATGCATCCTCCTCAAGAAAGAAAAAAATAGCGCTTAAATACCAAACGGGGATTGTGGGAGGTTGTCTAATGTAGAAAAGGGAGGAAGAAAAGGCAAGTTGAAAGGGGGATTTTGTACTCGCAAAAAATTGTCGGAGGCTAACCGTTCGAGATTTCCGTACTTCACTTCATGACGCAGATCACCCGCCGCCGCGACTCGCAATCCCAAGCTGTTTCTTTGCCGCCTCGCTCATCTTTCC
>JACQPU010000079.1 GCA_016207365.1 Ignavibacteriales bacterium
CATGCCCACAGTGAGAATCAGCAATAATGTTCTTTTCTGATTTTTCAAAAAGTTGGATTGAGTTCCAAGAACCTTTTGACGTTTTGATTGCCATTCGGCCTTCACCGGAGTCTTCCCTATCAGCGATGCACCGCAGCCGATGCGAAAATCAGCCCCGGGTTCAATCGCCTTTCCGCATTCTGAACAGAATTTTGCCATGATATGATCCTTTCCTCATTACTAATACTTTCGGTTTCCATATTTTTGCTCCACAAGAGCAATCAGTTGATTCACTGCGTATCGATCCTCAGATATTTTCTCATCGATAAACCGTTTCACTTCCTGCGCCCCTCTTGGATGATTGCAACTGCAGTCCTTGAGCTCATCAATTCCGCATTGTCCGCAGGGACACCGAAAATGAGAGAACACTTCTGTTCGATCAGATTGTGTCGCAATCACGAAACTTGGCGATTCAGACGTGCGCTGGGACAGCGGGAGTATATCCGATGGAGACGACTTCCGCGCGTTCTCCTTTCCCTTCGACTTTGTTCCGGGCTGCTCCTTATATTCCTCTTTCAAGAATCCATATATGGAGTTGACCGTCTCAACAATCTGGCTATCGCTTTGACCAGCCTGTACCCTGTTTCTGATGAGGGTACGTTCCTCGATTGCCCTGCCGCAGGTGCACGTACCGAGAGAAAGCTCCCCGCAGGTTCCGCATGAGCATGAAAAACGAGACGCAATTGCCGTAACCCGTGTCTCAACGTGTGGGTCAACGCTGCGCTGCTCAACTGCTGTTTGCTGTGGGCTGGACCCAAGGCCGAAGATATACGGGAGCGTGAGAATGATGGCACAGCCGCCTATAATGGCAAGAACGACAATGGCGGGATGCCATTTAAGCCGTGTGTCCGCACCCCTCATCTTCTTCCCTGCCGCCTGTTCATGACGATGCTTGTGTTGAATTGTATGAGGACGCCTCATATCAACCCCGCAGGCTCCGCAATAGCGGCCTTCTTCTGGATTATCGTGGCGGCACGCGGGACATGCCCTTGTCTTGCGGTCCTGCTCGTTATGGTCAGCGACTTGCTCCGGAGCAGCCAACGCCGCCCCGCAGTTTGAACAGAACCGTGCATCCTCTTTGTTTGTCACACCGCATTCATTGCAATTCATCACCTTTCCTCGGTTTCATTGTGCTTCTTCGCGTCAATGGACTAAAAGATCCTCCCTCCCGTCGCCCACATCAGAATCATCATAGCTCCCATCAAAACGCCTCCTATGATGAGATAATCTTCATCGCCATGCATCATACCTTGGGCGTGATCGGCCCGCGGCCCTTCCACGGTTCTGCGCGCCTCGATGATGATTTCCGGATCCTGCACCCGGCCTTCTAATTCTAAAATATGGAACATCAGTCGATGCTCACCCGCCTGAGGTGGAACAAACACAACTGAATACAGCCCGCGACCTGCGCTGTCTTCAAGATCCTGCTCAAAATGAATGTCATGGTCTTCTACTGATCGGTGATGGATCGAATCCACCGCGCCATGTGAGGCGGAGCGGTTGTCCACCTCGGCCCTATGAAGAAACGATGAATGGAAGGAAACCCTGGATGAAACAACGGGACTGTTTGTCCTCTGATGAGTGAGTCTCAGTGTAATGACCGTTTCTTTACCCAGCTCGAGACGAGGAAAAACTGCAGTGATTCTTATATCTCCGATCAAGACTTCCTTTTCCAGAGCTGCTTCGTAACGGGACGCATGGGTGTCGGACCCGTGCATACCTCTCGCCCCCATTCCGCCAAAATGCATGCAGGAAGAAAAAATAAGACTGAGAATAGATATCATGATGATTCGCATGATGAATTACTCCTCAAGGGGACTCATTCTTCAACCCAATGCACGTTGGCTGGAGATCTTCCTTCCTGTTTCTGCCGCAGATGCCTTGAATGATTCATGGATCTTTGGCGCCTCAGTTCTCCAGTAATCTTCCCTCGGCAGCTGCGTTTCTCCGCAATCGTCGGCTCTTCCAGAGATAATAGATGACAGGATAGACGGCCAGCTCCAGCAAGACCGAGGTAACAACGCCTCCGATCATCGGGGCCGCGATGCGCTTCATCACATCGGCTCCCGCTCCGTGACTCCACATGATCGGCATCAGACCGGCAATGATCACGGAAGCCGTCATGATTTTCGGCCGCACCCGCTTCACCGCCCCATGGTGGATAGCGTCTTTCAGATCCTTCATTCCCCGCATCAAGCCTTTCTTCTTCCACTCATCATACGCTACATCCAGATAGAGCAACATCACGACACCTGTTTCCGCATCAAGCCCAGCGAGCGCGATGATTCCGACCCACACGGCAATACTGAGGTTATACCCAAGAAGGTACAGGAACCAGAATGCGCCAATCAGCGAGAAGGGGACTGCGAGGAACACGATGGCTACTTTTGTGACCGAACGCGTATTGAGATAGATGATAACGAAAATGATGAACAGCGTCATCGGAATGACCAGCAGCAAACGTTGTTCTGCGCGCTGCATATACTCGTACTGCCCGCTCCAGATAAGATTATATCC
>JACQPU010000088.1 GCA_016207365.1 Ignavibacteriales bacterium
AATCAGGAGGTTACTGCGACAGTAACGTCACCTAATGGTGTGACATGGACGCGAACCAATAATCAGACTCCGAGATCCCCAACGACAACTGACGGAACCATCGACCTTTACAATTACGTGGCTGTTCAGAACAGCCTTCGGAATGTCTTCATGCAGGTAAGTGATGCGCAGGGTACTGCACCCGCGTCGGGAACCTGGAAGCTTACGATTTCAAACCCCACAGTAACTGCCAACTACGATGCCTGGCTTGGCCATGCGACCATGAATGCTACTTTAGTCAACGGAGATAACAACAAGTCAGTCGGCATGCCGGGCACTTCCAACAGTGCCATCACGGTGGGTTCCTACGTTGCAAAATGGGGATGGCCTTCATCGGACGGAAACAACTATTCGTATGGTGGTTCAGACCGAACGTCAAATATTTCGCTTTTCAGCGGAATTGGACCGACGCGTGACAATCGCCAGAAACCCGATCTCGTTGCACCGGGCCAGGCTATTGTGGCTGCTCTCTCGACTTCGGCAACGCCGACGTCGGCTTATGTTGTACCGGGGAGCAAACACGTTGTCAGTCAGGGAACGAGCATGGCGACGCCACATGTCGCCGGAGCCGTGGCTCTCATGTTGCAGGCGAATCCCGCGCTTACAGCAGCTCAGATCAAAAACCTGCTCATAAACACGGCCGATGCTGATGCCTTTACGTCCACCGTACCCAACAATACATGGGGGCATGGCAAATTGGACGCCCTCGAGGCCGTGGTGAAGATTGTCAGCACAGCGTCCATTACACGAAAAGTCTTTGCTTACGATCTGCCGGGCACCAATCAGGTCGTTACTCTTCCCGGGACGAAAAAGTTTGCGGTCAAAATCTCTCCCGACATCTCAGGAAGACTCACCGGTATTCACCTGAACCTCACCATCCAATCGCAAAATCCGATCAGCGGAACAGGACCGCTGGTGTGTGAAGTGTACACTAATACAACAGGAAGTCTGGCGGGGATCCCCGGCACGAAAGTCGGGAACACGGTCAATCATCCGTTTGCTCAACTAAGCACAGGCACGAACAACTACATCGACATGCTCGGGGCAGACGTGACCCTCTCGTCCGGTACTGACTACCACATCGTGCTTTCGGTGGCAAATCCAACCGATCAGCTCATCATCCGAACCGATGACGGGTCGGGTTCGACGAACCGGTCGTCGGTTTTTACGGGCACTGCCTGGTACAATTTTTCTGACGCATCCTCCGGAATGGGGGCACAATCGTCGGCGAACCTGCGGCTAAGGGCAACGGTAACAAATTCGTCCCTCCCGCTCTCGGTTTCCTCATCTGAGAATCAACCTGTCTCGTATTCGTTGTCTCAAAACTATCCAAACCCGTTCAATCCATCAACAACGATAGAATACAGCATCCCCGAGAGAAGCGCTGTCAAGCTGATCGTGTTTGACCTGCTGGGACGACAGGTAGTTTCCTTGTTCGAGGGCGAGCAACTGCCCGGTACACACATGTTTCAGTGGTTCGGACGGGATGCACTGGGGAGATCTGTCGCATCAGGTGTCTATTTCTATCGGCTCGAGACCTCATCCGGGTACACGGCGACAAAACTTATGACGTTTCTTAAGTAGCCCTCTCGCTAAAGTCCCGTACAACAAAGGCAGTCTTCGCGACTGCTTTTGTTTGTACTACGCGACAACGAGCCAACGAATCAACGCGACAACGAATCAACGCAACAGCGACTCGTTGATTCGTTGGTTCGTTGATTCGTTATTTAACCATTTAACTATTTCAACTCCTTCAACCCTATGCGCCATTCTTCCTTCGTCCTTCTCTTCTTTCTTATCCTCCCTGCAAATGCACAGGATCTTAAATATATCGAGTACGACACAGATTTGATACCGGGATCCGTTCACAAGGCGCGCAGAGAGAGGCTCATGAACGAAATCGGCAACGATGCCGCGGCCGTCTACTATGCGGCGCCCCAACGCACACGGAATGCCGACGTGGAGTACCAATACCGGCAGGATGACAATTTTCTGTACCTCACAGGATTTCCCGAACCGAACGCAGTACTCATGCTTGTGCCAAAGGGAATGCAGGTCAGGAATCCGGCGGATACCTCAACGACAATGACCGTGCGGGAGATTCTGTTTGTTCAGCCCAGGAATCCTGTTCGGGAACATTGGAATGGGAGGCTCTATGGACCCGAGGGTGCAATGAAGCTGCGCGGTCTCGAGTTTGCCCTTCCGATTGATCAGTTTGAACGAATGCTCGGAAGCGTGATGTTCCGGTCACGACCGGCCCTGCTTTATTTTCCGCCCTTTGCGAGCGACCTGACGGGCGAGATTGCAACCACGCTGGAGCCGCTGCAGAACTTCATCGACCAAACAAGAATCCGCAATCTTGCGACTGAACTCCGCGATCCGACGGCCATGGTCTATCGCCACCGGAGAGTCAAGTCGGTAGAAGAGATTGTACTGATCACAAAGGCCAGTGAAATCGCCGCCACCGCTCACCGGCAGGCAATGATGTCCTGTGAGCCCGGAATGTACGAATACGAGCTCCAGGGCGTCTATGAATTCGTCTACCGCAAGTTCGGGGCCGAGTATAATGCCTACCCTTGCATTGTGGGCGCGGGTGAGAACACTGTTATCCTCCATTATAATTCCGTGCGACGAAAGATCAACGACGGAGATCTCGTGCTGGCCGACTGCGGAGCAGAATATCATGGTTACGCCACCGATGTTACACGGACATTCCCCGCAAATGGAAAGTTTTCAAAAGAGCAAAGACAGATTTATGAAATCGTACTAAGGGCGCAAAAGGCTGCCATTGCCATGATGCGGCCGGGGACGTCGTGGAGTGAAATTTCGAAGAAGGCGGCGGATGTGGTGAATGAGGGATTGTTTGCTCTTGGGCTGATCAAGGACAAGGATGGGCGGAGTATCACAGATTCTTCACACACGGACTCGGTCACCCGGTAGGCCTCAACGTGCACGATGTCGCCAGTCCTGTCCTGGAGCCTGGTGTGGTTTACACTGTTGAACCCGGAATCTACATTCAGGAAGGCGCCCCGGGTGTCGATCCAAAGTATCATAATATCGGTGTCAGAATTGAAGACACGATTCTGGTAACGGAAGGGGAGCCGAGGAACCTCTCAGAAGCCGCACCGCGGGAGATCAGCGAGATCGAATCTTTGATGAAAAAGAAGGGGATTGGGAATGTGGAGGTGAAGTAGGAGTCAGAGGTCAGAGGTCAGAGGTCAGAGGTCAGAAGTCAGAGGTCAGAGGTCAGAAGTCAGCGCGTGTCAATTCCCGAAATCGTCAGAGCCTTTTGCGAGGTGCGGTTTTGGGAGTATGCCACAGAAGCCTGGACCTTGGACTTTAGACTTTGAACCTTCAAACACAAGAGCCCGACATGAGCAACTCCTGCCGGGCTTCTTCGTGTACTAGTGGATCTCTGAGGCAATCTCTGATGCCGGTGATCTATGCTTCCTCGATCATGGCACGCTGGTTTCGACGTATCGCCTTCATCTTCTTCATCCGCTTCTTCACGGATGGCTTCGTGAAGAACGTCCGTTTCTTGAATTCCTTCAGAATGCCGGACCGTTCATATTTCTTCTTGAAACGCCGAATTGCCTTATCGATCGGTTCGTTGTCACCGATGATAATACCGACCAATAGATTCACCTCCTCACACTGGTCTAAATCTGCGCTGTGTCTCCAAGAGCATCCGCCTGAAGATTCTCCACAAGCTTCCGCTCCCCGAGTTTCTGAAACGAAACCGTAATAGCTTGAACGCCTCCGGACGTCCTGTTCTTCGAAATCACGCGTCCCAGGTCGTCCCATTCCGAATGATAGATTGCTTCACCAATCGTAAAGACCTTTGTTGCCGCGTATTCTGTGGCGCCGTCTTTGCTGAGGTCCTCGATTGACAACTTTGATGTCGGTACCGATCGATCGATCAATGCGCTGTGCTTGCAGCGCTGACACCGGAACCATACTCTCAGGGATTCTGAACCGTTTACTTCAACTGTCTTTCCCCCAACTGCTTCCATTTTTGTCTCTTTGTGGCAATACGCGCAAAAATGGGTGATGTACTTTGACCTGGCCATTCTTCATCTCCACATGTCGTGAGCGATCAGGACTTTGGCGTGATTCACGCTTGAATCAGGGGGAAGGAAATCAAGCGGGGAGCCAAGTAGATACTAAGGTACGAAGAATAATCCGGTCAGTCAAGCCTGCGTTCTTTATGGTGGTTCAAAGAGCGGTCAGGCCGTTGGGTTTTCATCAAATTTTCCCGTTGCAACCCAGAACACTTCATGATACCTTGATTCGGCAAGTAATCTCCTCATGAGCAGCGTCCCTCTCTCCACTTCCTCCCCCGCTTCGATGTACAACGGATTCTCTGACCGGCGTCTCTACGTCATCATCTGTCTGTTTCTGATCCTGGGTGGTCTCGCGATGAACGATGTGCTTGTTTACACGCCAGATAGCGCCCGGTATCTTGTGTGGGCGAAATCACTGGCGCAATTCAAGGGATTCGAGGATCTTTCCATCCCTGAACCGTTCCACTATGTCGTGCATGCCCCGCTGTACGCGGTTCTCCTTGTTCCCGCAGCTCTTCTTGCACCCGACAACATTGTCGCTGCAAAGGCTCTGACTCTTGTGATGGGATCAGGATTGCTCCCCTTGTTCTTCCTCTGGATGCGCGGTCTGAGCGATTCTCCGGCGCCCATCCTTGGGACGGCCATCCTGGCGGTCCATCCGCTGATGCTTCTCTTCTCCCATCAAATCCTCTCAGAAATCCCCTTCGCAATGGCCCTGCTTGGAACGTTGATCTTGGTGGACCGCATCGTGTCCGAGAAGGGTAACTCCAGACGGGACGAACTGATTCTCGCCTGTATTCTTGCGGGCGCGGCTCTGCTCAGGGAAATCGGGATTACGCTCGTTTTTGCAACGGCCATTTTCTTTGGGGCACATCGGAATTTCCGGCGTGCCCTTGTTCTCCTCCTCATCCCGCTGGCCGTCTATGGAATCTGGTTCATTCGGAACGAAATCCTCGTTGCCGGAGTTGAACATCCGCCCCTGCGCAATTCTGAAATTTTCACGCTCCATTATTTCACACCGCGAAGCGCGCCCCTGTTGGAGGAATTCCTCGCCCGGC
>JACQPU010000085.1 GCA_016207365.1 Ignavibacteriales bacterium
AACTTTCTTTTGAACGTCCCGCTGTTAAAAAACTCGTAGGTGGTATCCCGGAGAAGGCGGCTATTTTTTGGGGGAACGGTTGTTGCAGTATCAATTGCCGCAACGCTATCCACAATGCCTTCAACGCCGCGGGCTGTCTCACCTGTAGAAAAGTCAATGTTGATGACACCGGTTGAAAGGCTCGCGCTGAAGCCCCGGACGCGCTTTCCACTCACCATCAGGTTCGGGAAACGGGGGTAAACATCACCGTAATCCAGTCGCAGCCAATCGGTTTGGGCGAAGACATTGAAACGGTTTTGAGGCTGGACGCTTGGCTTATCCTGGTTGTCCAGATGGACAAGTCCACCGAACTGGAAGATGCTGTAGCTTGCGTTGGCACGCACGTCGCCGCGGATATAGGATCGATGACTTGCGGCAAGAGCCTCATCGCGGAGTTCAAGCTGCCCGTCAATTCGGCCCCGAAAACGTGTTTCTTCTGCCATAAGTTCGGCCGCGGTGGACAGCGTGAAACTGCGGGAAATCCGGTGATAGAGTTTACCAGTCGTGTCGACGAGCTCGACGGTAATCGTATGTTGTCCCTTGCTGAGCGGAAGGTTGAAATTCTGCGGGGAGTAGATCAAGAGATCATCGGACAGGATAGCATCCTTGCTCACATCAACAGCATTGAGGAATATTCTCGTAGCCTTGGGATCCACAATGGGAGGAGCGTAAAACAGCGAAATGACGATGCCAAGTTCCTCGAGTGCAACAGTGCTGCCGGGGTCGGGACTGATAATGCGAGCCTCCTGGTCACGGGGATCGGGCTGCTTGATCGCAAGGCGTAACGGGTTGGTCTCGGGATTTTGAACAGGATACGTTTCGGTCTTTCCGCCCACGAGCAAAACGCGGACATAATACTCGATGGAGGGCGCTTTGACGATCTCTGCCGGGATGACCGCGGACGCAGCCCGCCCCCGTAAGGACATCTCAATCTCCCTGTACTCACTGACACCAAGCGGTCTGTAGACAAGAAGAACCTGTGTAACGCCGAGGTTCTGGGAAAGCTCCACGGTGATTTCCAGAGGCTGCCCCTCGAGCGCGTCTCCAGGCTTGACGCCGGAGACAATCGGGACAATCTGGGAGAAAACCGTGAGCGGGAGTAGAACGGCGGCAGCCAAAAGATGGAAAAGGCGACGAACGGTCATGACAGGTTCCTTTGTGAAATGAAAGGCACGTTATCAAGACAAAAAGAAAACGGTCCCGCCACGGCGGGACCGCAAAATGTAGGAAAACAAGGAGTTGGATGCAACAATGAAGAAAGGGTGTTTTTCAGCGAATAGTGATTATTCGTCCCATTCCAGAATCACGGTGCGAACGTTGCCGTCTCTTTCTTCCCCGGTGATCCGGATCTGCCGGCGTGTTCGCTGTTCCTGTTCGTCATCATGCTGAGCTTCGTTTTGTTCGCCTTCCGTGGATTGACGAACGACAATGTTACCCTCGGCATCTGTGATACCCGTCTGCCCTTCCCCAATATCCTCGGAACGGTTTGAGATGAGGTTCAGGAGATTCAGAAGTCCGCTGAGCATCACGTACGACGATGTAGAATCACTCTGACCCCACAGGCCGCTGGTCCCGCGGATCGAAGCAACCGAGATGGGGGACGTGAAGCGAAATTGCTCCTTGGGACCCTTGGTTACCTCGAATTTGATGTTTCCCTTGGTCATATGGACTTGGCGATCGAGGATTTGTTTTCCTTCAACCTCGCCTTTAATTTCGGCGATCGACCGCTCTCGCACGACCAGTTTCGAATTGTCGATGAATTTGATGACAGCGACAGACTTTGTCGCCGTGCGGACCTCATATCCGGCCTTTAGTTGCTGATGGTTGATTGCTTTGGTATAAGCTTTCGTCGGGGCCTTGGTTTCGACGTTGTTGATGATTCTTACCAGAACAGCCTGAATATCACGTTTGCCGTCCTGAGGTGCCCAGGCAGGACTCATCACCAGAAGGGCCGAAATGAGTGCAATGAGAATGATATGGTTCTTTTTCATGATCAAATCTCCTTTATTCGACCCGAAACCGGACTTCGGTGTTATCACGTGACAACCGCTGGAACAGTGAAGTAAGTTCTCCCTGGTTGATTGACTGGCCGTCGAGAGTCACTGTTGTGGGAAGCCACCCGTTCTGAATAAGAGCATTCAATTGAGCAGCCACGTCGCCGGGGAGGGAAGACAGAAGTCGCGCGAGCGCATTCTCGCCGCCTTCGGCACGAACGCGGAAAAGGCGTACTTCGCTTCGGCGGGTCAGATCTCCGCGTGTCGTAAGAACTTTGGTCTCAACAAACCAGAGGTAGGTCTTTCCCATTTCCAGGCGGCGCTCGGCGTCGGCGGGATACGTGAATGTTGAAGCGCCGGTAATAGCTCTCCTCAGATACGGGATTCCCGTGACAGCTTCCTCGGGCGACCGGTGAATAGGAAGCATTTCGTAAACATTGAGAATGACATCGGGTTTCTGTGAGGACCAGCTGAAGGTCGGGAATGGCGTCGGAACGTTGGCACCCTGCTCGGGACTAATCAGGGTTACCACAACTTCTGTTTCGGATGCATTGCGCACAGTGACGATTTTTCGCACTTCGCCTATTTTGGTGTCATTTAAAGCATTGAATGCCTCGATCTCGAAAAAGTACTGTCCGACAGGGGCGGTCGGGAACCGCTGAATGTAATCTTCAAGTTTTTGCCTCAGCGGCGAGCTTTCAGGTACCTTGTACTCCGTCCGTGTTCGTATGTCAACACCGCCCTCGCTCGTAAGGTCTCGTGAGGAAAGTCTCCGGGAAGAATTCAACTCAAAGGGAAGCGTGAACGCGCGAACCAAATCTTCCGGGCGAGGGTCTTCCCGCAGTTGAATTGCGGCACGGAAGCGAAGATAAATTGAGAGAATCTGGCCCGCGGGGACTGTACGAATTTCGATGGACATGTCGGGAATACTCTCAGCAATTCTGACATTCCGAATATCGACTAGATCGGATAAATAAATAACGTCGTAGTTCGGAAGACGGAGATCGAATTCCACAGTAGTTTGGGCATTTGCAGATACCGTGGCGGCGATCAGAATGGCTATTGCCAGCACGTGGCGAAAGGGCTTCATGACGGGGCGCTCCTTTGCATGAATAGAGAGAATCAACTCACAAAACATACGAGTGGAAACAATGATATGGGGTGACTATAATCACACAAATGTCCGGCGTCAGAAGTTGACGATGTCATTATAGACAACGAAGGCCATAAAAACAAGCAACAGCGCAAATCCCGCTTGCTGCAGGATGATTTTCACTTTAGCAGGGATTTCTCGTCGGAAGATGCCTTCGTAAGTGAGGAACATCAAGTGTCCACCATCCAGCGCCGGAAAGGGGAGGAGGTTAAGTAACGCAAGAGTCAAACTGAGCCAAGCCATTACGGTAAGAAAACTTGTCAACCCTGCTTGGGCGGATTTTGTTGCAATTTGGGCGATCCGCACGGGACCACCTACCGATTCGGAAAAGGAAACAGTACCTGCAAAGATCGCATAGATATTGCGAAGGAACGCTCCGACTGCGTCTTTTGAATCCACAAGTGCCTCGCCGAGAGCTCCGACCATCGAAAAGTGCCGTCTATCGACCGGGCCTTCGTACCGCGGGTTAAAGGCTATGCCGATCAATCCCTCTGCCGTAGGCGTGACCGTTGCGCTCATCGCAAGAGAATCTCTTCGCCAATCAAGCGTGATCACCACACTGCGATATCGCTTGATTGTTCGAGGGAGTGTGTAGAAGTCCACGGGTTCACCGTTAATGCGTGTGATGACATCGCCGACCTGAATGCCGGCGGCCGCGGCAGGCTTGGCTTCGTCCACCGAAACGACAAGTGGAACAACGCCATGAGGAAGAATACCAAATCGCTCTTCGCTTACCGATGGGATCTCAGAGCGAGGAATGGAAAGCGAGACAATTGCACCCTCACGTTCGATCCTAATCGTAAGATCCCTCCCCATCTCATCGACATAGATGGAGTTCTCGATTTCGTCCCAGTATCGTACTTCGGCATCATTAATTGAGAGAATGCGGTCTCCCCGTTTCAGTCCAGCCTTTTCCGCGGCGCTTTTCTCCGTGACGAATCCGATTGTCGTGGTCGGCCAGACCGTCTTGCCCGACGTGTAGATGATTCCCCAAAAAATCACGATGGCCAGAAGGAGGTTCATCACAACACCGCCCGAGAGTACAATCATTCTCTGCCAAATGGGCTTGGCCCGAAACTCCCACGGCTGGGGATCACGATTCACAAAGTCAGTATCGGAACTTTCGTCGATCATTCCGGCAATCTTTACATATCCCCCGATGGGAATCCACGAAACGCAGTAGTCGGTTTCGCCGATTTGTTTTCCGAAGGCCCGGGGAGGAAACCCAACACTGAACCGATCCACGCGCATTCCGAAAAACTTTGCCGTGGCGAAGTGACCCACCTCGTGAACGAGTACGAGAACGCCGATGGTAACAATGAAATAGAAGATCGTACTGAGAACTTCCATCAGACAAACGCCTTTCGGTTAGAGAAGAGAGGTCACCCGCATGCGAGCGGATCGATCGGCCTCGAGGATGTGATCCAAATCCGATACCGGTCCGGGTGAATGCGCATCAAGCGCTTTCCCGATGAGGTCTGGTATTTTTTGGAAGGGGATCTTTCGCTGCAGGAACGCTTCGACGGCGACCTCGTTTGCTGCGTTAAGAACAGCCGGTGCGGTTCCGCCCAGTTCCAGAGCTCCGTAGGCGAGCTCGAGACAACGGAATTTTCTACGATCGGGTTCGAAAAAGGTCATGGATTTTAGACCCGGAAAATCGACGCGGGCACCGTTCATGGGCGTTCGGTTCGGATACGTGAGTGCATATTGAATCGGCAGTTTCATATCAGGCAATCCGAGCTGGGCTTTCACCGATCCGTCAACAAACTCGACCATCGAGTGAATAATCGACTGCGGATGGATGACAACGTCGATTTGCGCGGGGGGGAGATGGAAAAGCCAGTGTGCTTCGATAACTTCCAACCCCTTGTTCATTAACGTGGCGGAATCGATCGTGATTTTATTTCCCATCTTCCAGTTCGGATGATTGAGTGCTTGCTCGACGGTGACGGAAACAAGATTCTCGATGGGAGTTGTGAGAAAGGGACCGCCGGACGCGGTCAGGATCAACCTGGCAACGGCGGAGTGTTCTTCTCCTACGAGGCATTGTAGAATGGCTGAATGTTCGCTGTCGATTGGGATCAGGGGTGTGCCATGTTCCTGCAACAGCTTGGTGATCAGTTCGCCTCCTGCGACAAGAGTTTCCTTGTTGGCAAGAGCGATGGTCTTTCCTTTTCGTATCGCCTCAAGTGTCGGTTCGAGTCCTGCAAATCCAACCAGGGCACTAATGACGAGATCCACGTCATCCCGACCGACAAGTTCCTTGACGCCTTTCATTCCGCCGAGCACCTCGACCGTGTTTCCCGCTTTTTTGCGCAGGACATCAGCGCAAGACTCATCGAGTACGGCAACGCCTTTGGGATGGTGTTCGGTGATGAGGCTCATCAATCCATCGATGTTTCTGTGGACAACCAGATAGGTTGCCCGGAAACGATCGGAGAGGGTCTTGATGACCTGGAGGCTGTTTCTGCCGATGGAGCCAGTGGCTCCCAGAATGGCAATATTCCTGAGGGCGGAAGGCATGGGCGTAAAAAAAATGGTACGCAATAAACGCAGCAAGGTCAAGGTGACACCGCATCCCTCGGCTTTGCATTGAGAACTCTTTCTTTCTATTTTCCATCCCATGCTCGTCGCGGATCGAAACTTTCGACCGTACGTTACGTCTCTTTCAGACACACTTTGATGGAGGATTCATGAGTCGCCTGCGAGTACTACTTATTCTTGCTGTTTTCCATTCGTCCAGCCTCTTTGCGCAGATCGAACCAACAACCGGATTGCGAGACAATACACCTGCAGTACACGCTTTCGTCATATGACATTGAAACCTCCGCTGGGGTTCACAGTGAATTGGCCGGTCATGGTGTATCGACCAACTCTATGTTCCCGGCAGACCAAAGAGGAGTGGTTCAAGGAACGCGATTTGAAATTGAAGAACCTAAACGATGGCTTTGTGAATGCGAGGGCATACATGGGAGGGGTCATAGGAAGGAACCCAAACGGGAGTGGAGGTGTTCTTTTGAACATGAACCATGCGTGGAAAGCAGCCTTTCTGCTTTTGATATCGATGTCTGCTGGGGCTCAAACAGTGGACGGAACGAGTGTTGCAACGCCCGAGCTTCTTGTTGCCAGGGGCGAAAGGGGTGATCCGATAACGGTCGGGATAAGATTCGCGCTCGAGCCGGATTGGTATCTTTATTGGAAAAATACCGGTGATTCCGGTTTGCCGGTGGAAGTCCGATGGGAGCTCCCGGAAGGATGGACGGCTTCTCCCCTTCGATTCCCTGTACCTCAAAAATTCGTGCACGACAATCTCGTCTCTTACGGATACAAGAAAGAGGTCATTTTTCTATCGACAATTACGCCGGGCCGTGTTCCTCTTACGACATTAAAGGCAGAACTCGATTGGCTCGTATGCAAGGAAAGTTGCATCCGGGGCTCAGCGCGCGTGGCGTTGCCGGTGAGCCGGTGGGATAAGAACATGCAGGAGGCTCTTGTGAGATCCTTGGCGTTGCTTCCGCGTCCCTCAAAGGATCTCCAAGTGGTCGTCGGAAATCCTCGCGTGCAGAAATCAGGCGTCACCTGGGAGGCAATTCTTGAGTTGACCGGACCAGACGCCCCGCGTGTAACGGATTTTTATCCGGAGCCCTCGGATCGCTTCTTCGTGGACTACAGCAGCATTGAGATTGAAAACGGTATCTTAAGGTTTCGGTTTGAACTTCAAAAGACGGATTCCCGTACACTGAACGTGTCGGGTTTGTTTATCGCTAATTCGAAAGGGTACGAGCATATCTTCCCTATTCATCTTTCATCACTGTAACTATTCAGGAGCGCCGATATGTTGAAGAAACCACTGACCGTCATTGTAACTGTTGTAGCGATGGCGGTGTTTGCGGCGTTTTCCGGCGTACCCGAGGTTGAAATCGGGAAACCCGTGCCGGAATTCTCTCTGAAGGGCATCGACGGAAAGACATATTCGCTGGCCGATTTCAAAGGCAGAGTTGTGGTGCTCGAGTGGACTAATCCGAACTGTCCATTTGTCCAGCGCGTGTACGAGCAGGGCGTGATGACGACTGTCCAGAAGAAATATGCCGACAACGTTGTGTGGTTGACCGTGAACTCCACAGATCCCGATCATCAGGACTTCGAGTCTCCGGAGTCTCTTGCGAGGACCTACAAGGACTGGAGCGCGACATTCGCAACAATGCTGATGGATCCGGAGGGGAAAGTGGGAAAAATGTTTGACGCGAAAACAACGCCGCACATGTTCATTATAGACAAAGACAGCAAGCTCGTGTATGCCGGAGGGATTGACGACGATCCGCGGGGGAGCAAGTCCGACAAGATGAACTATGTCGACCAGGCGCTCTCGGAGCTTCTGGGTGGTAAAGCCGTCAGGATTTCGACGAGTCGTCCCTACGGCTGCTCGGTGAAGTACTCGTCATAGAAAGACTTTTCAGAGGAGGAGCCCGGCGGCTTCCATTTTGCAATATCTTATCGGGAAAAGAAGAAGAGAGCCCGGACGATTGTCAGTCCGGGTTTTGTTTTTCTTGCAGACAAGTCGTACCATGAGCGTCAGCCTTGGAGAGAATACTATGCCGGAATTCATTCCTCTGCCGTACACGTCGTTATCCGAAGAAGAACAGTTTCGCAGGGCAAGGGAATTCTACGAGTTGTGTGCGGTCCGCCGAACTGTCCGGGAATTTTCTGACCGGCCAGTTTCCCGTGAAATGCTGATGTATCTTCTCAAGACAGCAGGTACAGCGCCGTCAGGCGCCAACCGTCAACCGTGGCGATTTGTTATTGTCACTGATTGGGAAACCAAGCGCAAAATCCGGTTGGCCGCGGAAAAGGAGGAGAAAGAGAGTTACGAGGAAAGGATGCCAGACCAATGGTTGAAGGACCTGGAGGCTCTTGGAACGGATTGGCACAAGGAATTCCTCGAAATCGCCCCGGCGTTGATTGTGGTATTTGGGGTGAATTACGATCTTGAAGGCGGAACCGTTCACAAGAATTACTACGTCAAGGAATCTGTCGGCATCGCGGTGGGCTTTCTTCTGGCGGCAATCCATCAGGCGGGTTTGGTTTCCCTCACACACACGCCCAGTCCCATGAATTTTCTGCAAGAGATCCTTGGGCGGCCGGAAAACGAGCGGCCATTTCTCCTGCTTCCCGTCGGTTATCCTGCTCTTGATGCCAGAGTCCCGGCCATTGGTCGCAAGAAACCTGAAGAATTCATTCTTTGGTACCGATCGCCATGAAGCTTGCAATTCTCTCCGACATTCATTCGAACTTCGAAGCCCTCACGGCAGCACTGGAGATCGTCAAGCAATCGGACGTTGACGAGATTGTCTGTCTTGGCGACGTTGTCGGATATGGGGCAAATCCGAACGAATGTATTGAACTTGTCCAACGCCGTTGTTCACTGGTTTTAATGGGGAATCACGATCAGGCGGCTGTAGCTCTTGAAATGGCGGAGTATTTCACGACTCATGCACGGAGTGCGGCGCATTGGACCGCCGGGCAATTGACGCCGGAACACGGAGCCTACCTGCGCGGGCTTCCTTATACCGGTGAGCGCAATGGCGTTTTCCTCGTCCACGCGTCTCCTTGGGAACCGGTGGAATGGCACTATATTCTTTCCGGATATGACGCCCGGAAGGCTTTTAAACATTTTGCGGAGCGAATTTGCTTCGTGGGTCATTCCCACATCGCGGGGGTTTTTGCCGAGACATCCAGGGCGAGAACCGTTGGGCGGGATGACCGTTTTATTGTCAATGTCGGAAGCGTGGGGCAGCCGCGCGATGGAAATCCCCGATTAAGTTTTGGTATCTTTGATTCCGAGCGGTGGGAGTATGAGAATATCCGGGCCGACTATGATATCGACGGTGCACGGCAAAAGATTCTTGACGCGGGATTACCCGTGATTCTGGCAGAACGGCTTGTACGAGGGATGTAAAAAGGCGAAGGCTTACCGGCTCGATGTGAGGAGTGCGAGCATCCTCTCCTTGTTCATCGTTGAAACTGCGGCGCACAGCGTCTCATTCTCAGTCCAGAGAACAACATTGCAGTGTGAATGCTGTGGATCGGTGTACCATCCTGTTTCTGCAAGCGATTTTCTGGCGGCAGGGGGAAGGGAAAAGGTTGATCCAGGCTGGGCGCTGTTCTTGTTGACTTCAAGCACATAGAGAATATCGTCTCCACGCTTATATACGATGTGTGCTTGCTTTGCCCCCTCATACGAGTTCACCACAGCTCCGTACCAGTCACAACTATCGTCCGCCGGAACGCTTACCGCAAAATCGATTTCTTGTTCTTCGAAGTAACCGATGAGGATGTCAGGATAACAGGCCACCATGGAGGGTTTCAAGTCGCCTGATCGCACGAGAGAGAAATTCTGCACGGAGCGGTTGATAACATCGTTTGGGGCGGTGTGGGCAAAATCATCATCGCTTACTGTTCGCGGAAAATTCAAAATGATAAGCAGAATAGCGGCTGCCAGTCCTGTGATGGCGACCGGCCCGAATGCGCGGGAGGAAGCAAAGGATGTGAAGGGACCACCTGATACGGATTTTGCTTCATGCGCAATCGCTGTCAGTACGGCCGAGCGGACAGGTTCCGGGGCGGCGGTGCGTCTGAATCTGGACCGGATGATTTCCTTGGTGAGGAGCTGGATTTCGTACTCATTTCTGCAGACCTGGCAAAGATCAAAGTGTCCGAACATTGCCGCGCGAACATGCTCCGGGAGATCCCGATCAATGAGATCGAGGAGATAATCCTGTACTTGATGACAATTCAACGCTGACAATTCTCCTGCTACATCATTGTAGTAATCAATCGTTTGGCACTATTCCCTGTTTTTTTGCGTACTCAAGAAGCTTTGCCTGTAGAAGCTTGCGTCCGCGATGCAGTCTTGATCGCACGGTTCCTATCGGTCTATCGATGAATTCGGCGATCTCTTCGTAGGTCAATCCCTCGATATCGCAGAGGATGACCACTGTTCTGAAATCTTCCGGAAGGCTCTCCAGAGCTTTCGCTACCTCGTCGCCGAGAAGATTTCTGTACAACTTTTCCTGAAGATCGTTGGTGTCTTTGTACTCCGCCCGGATCGAGTTGTAGAAATTTTCAACATCCCCGTAATCGACTTTATCCGGCTCCTTGGACTCCTTTCGGTATCGGTTGATGTAGGAGTTCTTCATGATCCGGAACAGCCAGGCCCGGATGTTGGTCCCCTTTTCGTACTTATCCCAGAAGCGGTAAGCCTTCAGGAAAGTTTCTTGAAGAAGATCACGAGCGTCTTCCTCGTTCCCGGTCGTGCGGAGCGCGTAATTGTACAGGATGTCCATATGAGGCAGGGCCTCTTTCTGGAAGTCCTCCTGCTTTCGGCGTGTCGAGCGGGAAAGAACCGCTGCCAAGACAACTGGGATCATGAGTCGCCTTTTTCCTTCTCTGCTGCAGATTGGTCCTCGGACTCATCACTGCCAGCCTGCGGTGCTCGCCTGACCGGTTGTCAAACGGTGGTCGGATGGGCGACTGCAGTCTGGCGCAAGGCGACCTGCACATTCAACAGGAATCCGCTTAAACAAGTTCCGCGGAAAATCTCCATGCAGGTGGTTTTCCCTTCAAAACAAGGGTGAATCCGGAGAGTTTGCAAAGTACAAAAATAAGCGCTTGTCTGCAACCAAATGCTCAGTTCCTTCGTTTTCGCCCAAGCAGTTCAATGAGATCCTGCTCGGGGAGTGTTTTCTCCAGTTCGATTTCCGTCGAATCGAATCGTATGCCTGTACCGTCGAACTCGCGCAACGCTCCAAACATACTCAAGTCGCCAAGATCAACAATTGTTGCTGTGGGTACCACGCGACCGATAGAATCAATTTTCGCATCGATATTGATTCCGATATCGATGACAAGAGGTGGGACGAAGAAGCCCGCCTTGAAGGTTGCGCCGCGCACGATTATGTCAAACAGATTCTTACCGTTCCGTGGAAGCGATTCGTAGAGTGCCGGGTTGGCCTGCAGATAGTCTCCCTGGGCAATGGAAAGAAATGCGGAGAGGAGGGCGACGACGTTGGTTGTCCGCAGGTGCATTTTTTCCGGATCATCACGCCATCCGCCGGACTCGATGAGAATCGTGCTTGTACCCCACTTTTGAATGTTGTCTCCGAAGGCACGTGGCTCAAACGTGTCGTCGTAGCGGGTAATGTGGCCAGGCACAAGTGGTTCGATTGCCTGTGCAATGCGGGCGGCGACGAGTCTTGCGCGCTGTTGGGTCGGGGTTTCGGAATTCGGCTCGTCGACCGCAGGCGCAAGGAGAGCTATGGCAGCGATTTCCTTTGATTGTCCGACAGTTGATCGTGGCTCCTGGTCGTGGAGATTGAATGCAAAGTCCGGCTGATGGGTGTCGCGGAGATTTTTGAGGATGAGCGCTTCGGGTGTTGCCAGCCGTAAGGCGTCGCGGTTCATGTCGATCTGCTGAGCAGTTCGACGCTGAAAGCGTTCCGCGCCGTCCGGATTCAGCATCGGCACGATAAAGAGAGTCAAATGTGAGTGGATCGTCTTGACAACAGGATGATCGGGCGTGAACGTAACAAGGTTCAGGAGGTCAATCAAGGCCATGGTCGCCGTTGATTCATCGCCGTGCATTTGGGACCACAGGAGGATTTTTGTAGTCCCCGTTCCGTAGGTATAAAGGTGGATTGCGCGTCCTTCCGCTGAAGATGCGATGGGTGCGGCGTTGAACTGACCGTGTATTAATAATGGCCGGATCCATTCGAGCATTCGGCTCTGGGGAAAACGACGAGAAGCGATGTCGGCAAGCCGAAATTTCCGGGCAAGTTCGATGAGATCGGTCTGAGGAGTCATCTGGGCATTAGCGGAATGGATAGTAAGAGAAACAATGAGAGGGAGCAGGGTTTCATCGGAACAGTCGATTCTCAGAGTCGTGAATCAGATAAACGCAAGAATTCACCGGAAAATCAACCGTCTTGCTGTGCTCCGATTGTTGACATTAGACGCCCCTTTCTTTATATTGGCGGCACTTGCTCCCGCTCCTGAAGTGGGAGCAGCATCCCACGACAATACTTTCGTAAGGAGAACGTTCAATGTCGGACATCTCGCTGGACGCGCTCGGAATGGTCGAAACCAAGGGACTGGTCGGAGCCATTGAAGCAGCCGATGCGATGGTCAAGGCCGCACGCGTTACGTTGATCGGCAAGGAGCAGATCGGCGGAGGTTATGTGACAGTGATGGTACGCGGTGACGTGGGTGCTGTCAAGGCTGCAACGGATGCAGGAGCCGCGGCGGCGCAGCGTGTAGGCGAGCTGGTGTCGGTGCATGTCATTCCGCGTCCGCACAGCGACGTTGAAATGATTCTTCCCAAACGGCCTTCAAAGTAGTTTTTCCTTCCGGAACCTTGCCAGGAATTTCCGTCCTGGCAAGGAACCGTTGCTCTCATGATCGACTACGCACTCGGACTCGTTGAAACGAGGGGCCTTGTCGGCGCCATTGAAGCCGCGGATGCCATGGTGAAAACCGCCCGTGTGATTCTGATCGGCAAAGAGCGCACTGACCCTGCTTTGATTACTGTGAAAATTGTTGGTGAAACGGCCGCGGTCACCTCTGCTGTCGAGGCAGGAGCATCTGCGGCACAGCGCGTGGGACAGCTCGTTTCGAAGCATGTCATTCCGCGTCCGGCCGATGGGATGGATGAGCTTATTTATGCAAAGGCGTCTCTGACTGAATCTCAGGTTTTGGAACTGTTGGGAGAGTCATCGGAGGAAGGGGATTTGGAGATTGATGCTCTTCCGGAGGAACCGTATTCAAAGCCTGCAGGTCTCACGCCTGAGGAAGAGCGGTATTTTGAGAAATTGAGCGGCATGACGGTACATGAGCTTCGGTCACATGCCAGAACTATCGAAGGGCTTTCCATTTATGGCCGGGAGATTTCGCGGGCGAACAAGAAACAACTTATCGAAGAGCTGATGAAAACGCGGTTTGGGGAACGGTTGTAGATTTCTTTCCGACAGGCCCTAAAAAGGCCTGGTAAACCTGAAAAAGAATTTTGCGGGGGCTTTCCGATCCGTTTGCCACACAAATCCTACCCTCCATGATCCCGCTCTGTTGGAGACGCCAAATCCCATGTCATTCTTGAAGTCCGACAGCTGGATAGCGTCAAATCCCTCCGTCCACCCGAAGTCTCTCGGTACGGAACGAGTGAAACCGGCATCAGCTATAAAAATGAGGTTAATTCGGCTGAAGAGCCAACTTGGCCAGAAATCGAGATCGTTGAAGATATCCGCGTTAAGAATGTATTCTGCGTTCAGGAGAATCATTCGATTTCCGGCGTCTGATTTGTACGGGCGCGCATGAAGTGTGCCGAGTCCTCCCATTTCAAAAACCCGTTGTGCGGGCAGCCTTCCCCCCGAAGTTCCCATTCTGATTCGGATGTTCAGGTCATCGTACCGGCTGATCGGCTGATACCGGCGCACATCGGCCACAAGTGTGCTGAAGGAAAAATCGCCCCCGAGCCTCTTGTCGGCGATTTCCGCTGTGGCATACATGCACCATCCGTGTTGTCCGCGGCTTGTTCGCTCTACGGTACTAAACCCCGGCCGGATAATGACGGAACGCATGTGCCCCTCATCCACAGGAGGATTTGGTCGGAAGACTTTCTTTCCGCCGAAAATGGACCACTCGGTTCGCCTTTCCAATGATTCATAACGATCGCCTGCAAATTCAATGCGGAGTTGTGTCTGAATGTCCCCCTTTCTGTAATAGTATCCCGCGTGCAGACTGAATCCCTCGCGTTGAAAGTAGTCGTGGAAATCTTCGTGAATCAGGACGGCAGCCGCGGTGTTTTCATTCGTGCCGATAATCCAGGATTCCTTGGAGTCGGTGAGACTGTGTCCCTCAGCACCCAATTCCAGAATGTGCCCGGCGTTCTCATCGGACGTCGCCAGACTAAATTGCCTGTCGATGCCAATCAACCCTCTCCATCGATGCGATTTGAATCCCCAGCCGATGAAGCCGTACGGACTGACGGACCGGGAGCCGTCCCAGAAGTATTTTTTTTCGGATCCTAGCCCTAGGAAGTGTCCCTCGGCGCGGTTAAAGTGATAGAGGAAATTATCAAGGTTTGTGAGGTGGTCTGTCCACGGTGCTTCGAACCGGTACCCTGATCGTGTAAATCTGCCGCGATCGTACCGGTAGGACGCTGTTGAGGCTGTGGTCTGATCTACGTACCCTTCAATGACGCCGTCTTCTTCCCGTACCACGTCGCCGTTGATTACGCGGGCATTTCCCGTGATTCTTGCTCCGTTTTTGACGAACAGCGTTCCTCCAACGACTAGGACGTCCCCTTCAACGCGTCCAAACACGACCAAATTGCCCGCCTTGACGACAACATTTCCCGTTATCGTTTCGTGTTCTTCAATTCTAGCATCGCCATCGAAGGTTGTTGTCGAGGGTTTACGCCATTGATCAATATC
>JACQPU010000086.1 GCA_016207365.1 Ignavibacteriales bacterium
ATGAAACTGGTGGAGATCGTTCGCGGACTTGCAACATCCGATGAGACGTTCAAAACGGTGAAGGAATTGAGCGAACGATTGGAAAAGGTTCCTGTGGAAGTCAACGACTATCCTGGTTTTGTCTCGAACAGGATCCTTCTTCCGATGCTCAATGAGGCGATGTACTGCGTAATGGAAGGGGTCGCAGAGCCGGAGGCAATCGACACGGTAATGAGGCTCGGCATGAATCATCCTATGGGACCGCTCGCCCTGGCGGACTTCATTGGCCTCGATGTTTGCCTCTCCATCATGGAAGTCCTGCATGCCGGTCTCGGCGATTCAAAGTACCGCCCATGTCCGTTACTGAAAAACATGGTCGCGGCGGGGCGTCTGGGTCGCAAGACGGGAAAAGGATTTTATCAGTACGAGCAAGGGGGGAGAACAACGTGAATTTCGAGCTTACGGAAACGCAGCTCATGATCAGGGAAACGGCGCGGAAATTCGCCGAAGAGGAGCTTGCGCCATCGGCCGATGAACGCGACGAACAGGAGAAATTTCCCGCAGAGGCCGTCAGGAAAATGGGGGAATTGGGCTTTATGGGAATGATGGTCTCGGAAGAATACGGAGGCGCCGGGCTGGATACCGTTTCGTACGTTCTTGCCGTGGAGGAAATTTCCAAGGTGGATGCCTCGGCGGGTGTTATTATGTCCGTGAATAACTCGCTCGTCTGCTGGGGACTCGAAACGTACGGGAGCGGGTACCAGAAGGAAAAATATCTGAAGGACCTTGCGTCAGGGAGAACATTGGGGGCCTTTGCCCTGTCGGAGCCGGAGGCAGGCAGTGACGCGACAAATCAGAGAACCACGGCAAGAAAAGACGGCGATTTCTATATCCTGAACGGAACAAAGAACTTCATAACGAATGGTTCCACGGCGGATGTGGTTCTTGTCATGGCCTCGACAGACAAATCCCTGGGAGCACGAGGCGTCAGCACGTTCGTTGTCGAAAAAGGCATCCCTGGTTTTTCCGTCGCCAAGAAGGAAAAGAAGCTGGGGATCCGCAGCTCGGATACAGTGTCCCTGGCGTTTGAGGATTGCAGGATTCCGAAGGAGAATCTTGTTAAAGAGGAGGGATTCGGGATCAAGTTTGCTCTCAGGACGCTCGACGGTGGACGGATTGGGATTGCTGCACAAGCGCTGGGAATAGCTCAGGGGAGCCTCGAGGCCTCGTTGAAATATAGTAAGCAAAGGACAGCATTTGGTCATCCCATCGCTAAATTCCAGGCGCTTCAGTTCAAACTTGCCGACATGGCCACCAACATCGAGGCGGCGCGACTGCTTTGCCATAAGGCCGCGTTGCTGAAGGATCAGGGGAAACCGTTCGGTCCCGCGGCAGCAATGGCAAAACTCTATGCATCAAAGGTTGCTGTTGCTTCGGCTCTTGAGGCCGTACAAATTCACGGAGGGTACGGCTATGTCAGGGAGTACAAGGTGGAACGATTTCTCAGAGACTCGAAAATCACGGAAATCTATGAAGGGACTTCCGAGATCCAAAGGATTGTGATTGCACGATCCGTTCTTGACTGACAGGCGAAGTCTTTGCACTGCACATGAAAGGCGATCGTGGATCGCCTTTTTTGTTGCCGAAGCCACGTGCAAGGTCTGAGGAATCCTGACGGTCCATCCGTGAAAAGGCAAAGCATTTCGTGCTAACTCCATCACAAGGGTCTCCTTGTTTTTCCAGCGAACTTTTGGTACCATCTCGCATGAAATTGCTGATACAATGCCTGCGAATCACAAGCGTCATTGCCGTGACAGCGGTGTTCCTTCCTCTGAGCATGCTGTCGCAGGAAAAGGAGCCTGTCGTGATGATCTTTGCGGGCGACGTTGTTCTTTCAGACCACGTGGAGGCGTTTGTTAAAGGGAGAACGGAATACGTCTTTGAGTTGTGGAAGCCAGGTAAAGAGTCGGATATCTTCATGGTCAATCTAGAGCATCCGGTGACAATGGCCACGGATCGGGTGGAGAAGAAGTATAATTTCAAGATGAATCCCGTGTACGGTGCAACGCTTGTGGACGCGGGGATCACAATTGTGAATGCCGCAAATAACCATATCTTTGACTATGGACTGCAGGGGATGGAAGACACGATGAGGTTCCTCGATTCGTTGGAAATCGCCTATGTGGGGTTGGGGGGAAACCTTGCCCAGGCCCGTAAGCCCGTTGTGATGCGTCGCAAGGGTTGGGCAGTGGGCTTTCTCGGCTACTACGGGGGTGGGGAATTTTCTGCAGGAAAGAATACTCCGGGTTTTGCTCCGCGGTACGCGCGGTTCATGGTCGAAGACATTCGTGATTTGAAAAAGAAGGCAGACTATGTGGTTGTCAATCTTCATTGGGGAACGGAACGGGCGCCGGAGCCGGAGGGGTGGCAAATTCAGCTTGCCCATCGGCTCGTAGACGCGGGGGCAGATCTTATTGTTGGGCACCATCCGCATGTTTTGCAGGGCATCGAAGAATACAAAGGGGCCACGATAGCGTTTTCGCTGGGAAATTTTGTTTTTGGGGGGAACACCCGGCACACGTATGATACAGCTGTGTTGAAAGTCACCATTTCCGGGGCGGCACCGGTCGTAGAGCTCGTGCCCGTTACGGTTACCCGATGGCAGCCTCGTCCCTCATCCCCTCCCGCCACTCGGGAAGTATTGGAACTTGTGCGAGAGCGGTCAGCAAATCTTCACCATCATCCATTCTTCAGCGGAGCCCAGGAATGAACAAGAAACTCTCGATTGGAATTGTTTCCTTGATTGCCATCCTCATCACGGGCTCTCTTCTGCTTGTCTGGGGTGTTTCAACGTACAACCGGATCGTAACGCTCGATGAGCAGGTAAAGTCTGCTTGGAGCCAGGTGGAAAGCCAGTATCAGAGGCGGTACGACTTGATTCCCAATCTTGTTGAAACGGTAAAAGGGTTTGCGCGTCAGGAACGTGAGGTTCTCGAGAACGTGACGAATGCCCGCGCGCGCGTTGGTCAATTGAATGTCAGTCCCGAAGTATTGACCGACCCTCAGGCATTTTCCCGCTTTCAGGAGGCCCAGGAGGGCCTCGGATCGGCTCTCTCCCGGTTATTGGCTGTCGTGGAGAACTATCCCATATTAAAATCGAATGAGAACTTTCTCCAACTTCAGTCGCAACTTGAGGGGACCGAAAACAGGATCACGGTGGCGCGGAATCGCTTCAACGAGGCGGTCCAGGGATACAACACAACGGTGCGTCGGTTCCCTGGCTCTCTGATTGCCGGTCTTTCCGGGTTTCGGGAGGGCCAGTACTTCCAGGCTCGGGAGGGAGCTGAGGCGGCGCCGGCGGTGCGCTTTTAATTCAGGAGAAAATGATGCTTGTCCTCATGCGGCAGGAGGCGACTCCTGACGAGGTTGAAAGAGTAAAGGAAAAGATTCGCTCGTTGGGATTTACACCACACGAGATTCCCGGAATGCAGCGAATTGCCATGAGCATGGCCGGAAATAGAAGCGGCATCAGCCCCGATCATTTCCTGAGCCTTCGCGGCGTCTTCGACGCGATTCCAGTCTCGCGTCCGTTTAAGCTCGTGAGCAGGAAAGTCAAAGCGGAAGATACGGCTCGGCGAGCTCCGAAAGCCCGTACTTCTCAAGCGAAGCTTCTCCGCCACCCTGGAGGAACTGCTCATGTCCGCAGAGTACATGGCGCTGCGGGGAAATCACGAAATCATACTTTGTGAACGCGGCATCCGCACATTTGAGCCTTCGACGCGCAACACGCTTGATCTCAATGCGGTGCCGATAGTGAAGAAGCTATCGCACCTCCCAATGATCGTCGATCCGAGTCATGGTACCGGCGCGTGGGACCTTGTTCTCCCGATGGCGCAGGCGGCTGTTGTTGCGGGTGCGGATGGCCTGATTATTGAAGTGCATCCCCATCCGGAGTCGGCCTTATCGGATGGATTCCAATCTCTTCGTCCGGAGAAGTTCAGAGCGCTGATGGAGCGACTCCGTGAGCTTGCTCCGTACGTGCAGAGGAGCTGTCCCGAGGAAGTCAGTACCGTTGTTCGGTGAAACAATCACGCACTCCATACCGCAGAAAAAGCTCGTCGTTTTTGGCCCAGGTCATTGCAACCGACAGCCAGGACGGCGAAGGCTACTATCGCGGCATCGTTCAGCATTCCCCGTATGGTGTCGGAATCATTTTTAAGGATAAACTCGTGATGGCAAATCCGATGTTCGCGAGAATCCTTGGCCATCGGTCGTCGGATGAACTGCTGGGGCATCGCATTGCGCGCTTTATCGATCCGCCGGCAAAACGGTTTTTCGCCCTCTTGGCGTCGCGAAAGCTTCGAGGCGAGTCCGTCCCTGCGCGGTTTGAGACGAGAATGACGAGGGCTGACGGCTCGACCATCGACGTCGAAGCATCTTTTACACTCGGATCGTATCGTGAGGAGACGGCGCTCAATCTCACAATCAGCGACATTACACTTCGGAAGGAGTTGGAGAAGCGGCTGACAGATTCCGAACGGCTGTTCCGCAACGTCGTGAACTCCATGATTGACGCACTCGTGATCACAGATCTTCATGGGAGGGTGCTCGACGTGAACGAAGAATTCGAGAGGCTCACGGGGTTTACCAGAAAAGAGGCTCTTAACGCGACTATCCCATATCCCTGGATCGATGAAGAAGATCTCGGAATGTACATCGGATGGCTGGATGGCCTCCGTGACCGAAGCGAACTGCGCGATTTCGATATTACCTGGGTGAACAAACGCGGCGGCAAGATCGCCGTCAGTCTCAACACCACGCTTCTTCACAATGTCGCCGGCGACCCGATGCTTATGGTCAATATCGCCCGGGACATTACTGAGCGCCAGGAGGCAAAGAAAGAGCTCGGACGGCAGTTGGGCATGCTCGAGGTTCTGTATGACCTCGGGAAGTCGCTAGGCGGAACCCTGGATCCCCTGGAGATTGCGCGAAACACGTTTGAGCAGGTTAAGAAGGTCATTCCGACTGACATCTTTTACATCGATCTGTATGACGAGGAGACACAGCGCGTGCGATGGCTGATGGCGGTTGACATCATCGATGGAACGCAGACCGAGCTCAAGGTGACCGAAGGCTCAGTTCCGCTCAGTGAACGGATGGCAAACTGGAAGATCATCCAGTCCAGACGGCCGGTCCTTGAACTTCGAAAGAGTATTCCTGCAGACGCGCCTGTGCTCCCTTTTGGAGACAGCGAACGCCGCTCGGCGTCCCTGATGTACGCACCGATGTTTTCCAAGGATAAGATCATTGGAATCATTTCAACGCAATCCTATACTG
>JACQPU010000089.1 GCA_016207365.1 Ignavibacteriales bacterium
CCGTCGGCGATGGCCTTGCTTGCAACTGGGGAGACGGTCCAGGAACAACGATCGGCGGTCAGCCGCTTGGTATGGACCAGCAACGGATCGGAAAAGAAGATCTCGGCGGGGCGGTACTCGGCCCAGCGCTCCTTAGGGTCAGAATCCGGGACCTCGACCATCCATTGCAGCCGGATCGAATCGTGGAGCTCAGGGATTCACAGAACATCGGACTTCTACATGGAATCGGTAAGTCAGCCGGAAGTTGTGTGCTGGAATTCTCACTTGAAAAGAAGACAACATCCTTGTTACTTCTGCCAGTCCTTTACACAATTACGAGCGGATAACCGGCTTGAATGTTACACCTTGCCGGCATATATTGATACGTCGCATGAAGCTCATCCAAGGAACAGCAGGCGCGTTGGTTGTTGTGGCAATGCTGCCACTGTGCGCCCATGCCCAAACCGCTAATCACACTGTCCGCGTGAGTGTTTCGGTCATTACTGCATTACAGGTCAGCTCAGGAGCGGTCAATCTGAATATCACCGGGGCCGATGCAATCGCCGGACAGGATCTGATGACCGCGGTCGATCAGTCGACTTCGCTTCTCTGGGGGGTAAATAGCAGCATAAAGAAGGTCACGATCCAGACGAGCCTTGCCGCGCCGGCATTCACGCTGAAGGCTGAAGCCGTGAATCCAACGCAAGGCACGTCCACGGGGGAGATCACGCTTTCTTCCATTCCGCAGGATTTTCTTTTGAACATTGGACGCAGCTCTGGAAGCTGCGGCCTGCGCTACCGCGGGGAAGCCCTTGCGTCCCAAGGTGTTGGAACGGACGCCCACTCTATATCATTCACTGTGGCAAATCAATAATATGCTCAGGTCCGCAAAAACGAATTCGTTAAAAGAATCCAACGCAGTCAGGTTTGCCTTGGGGCTCATCCTCGCTGCATTCCCGTTGATGTCTGCGCAAGGGCAAGCGCCGAACGTGAACATACAGGGCGGAAACGTAACACTCACCGTGAGCACAGGTCTTGCTGGCTCGGAACCACTTGCAGTGGTGAATTCTGCAACCTCGTTGCGGTACAGGCGATTAGGCTATATTCAGAAGGTCACGGTTCAGACGAGTTGTCCAGGCCAGAACTTTAACCTCGTTGTAGCAGCTTCCAGCGCAACTTCAGGGATCCCGGCTCCTCAGGTCGTTCTCATGGACGGTATGCCGGCCGTCGACTTCATTACGAGTATTGCCACCGGAGGCGGATTCGCGACCGCAACGCTTGATTACGTAGCATCTTCAACTTTTGCGCAGGGGAACAGCTCGGAACTGGGTGACGATGTACACACGGTCACTTACACAATTACCGCTCAATAGGGCACGCCCATGAGACGCACCTTCCTCCTCCCGGTCATCCCTTTTTTGTTGTTTTCACTGTCGATGGCACAGGTTTCGATCGTCGGCGAACTCAGTCAGGATCGCGATGCCCGACCGGGGGATCAGTACCAGGGAACCATCCTTGTCCGAAACGACACCGATGAACCTCAGGAAGCAAAGGTCTACCAGACAGACTATCTCTTTTTCTCGGACGGCACAAATCGTTATGATGAGCCAGGATCCCATCCGCGATCCAATGCGCAGTGGATCACGTTTAGTCCTGCCTACATTACCCTGCCTCCTCATGCAACGGTAAACGTCAGCTTTTCTGTTTTGATCCCCGCTGCCTCAGCAACACCCCTCGCAGGTACATACTGGAGCATGTTGATGATCGAGGGGATTCCAAAATCCTCCCCAGAGTCCTCGCGTCGGGATGCCAAGGCGGAAATGGGAATCATGCAGTCGATTCGGTACGGGATCCAGATTGCCACGCATATTGCAGGCACGGGCTCGAGAATGATTGAATTTGAGAACCCGCGTGTTGTCGCGCGTGAAAAGGGGGGCAAAGTATTTCAAATCGACGTCAAGAACATCGCGGATCTTGGCATGCGGCCCGAAGTGTATCTCGAGCTGTTCAATGAACAGGGTGTATCCTTGGGGAAGTATGTGGGCATCAGGTATCGAATCTATCCGGGGACATCCGTGCGTCAAAGCATCGACTTAAGTTCGGTCCCGAAGGGATCCTACAAAGCCCTTGTCGTGGTCGATGCCGGGGGTGAGGATGTTTTTGGCGCGCAGTATACCTTGCAGTTATGAGCCGGGAACGTGACACACAAGAAGCCATATTGTCCGGTCCTTTTCGGCCGGATTTTTTTTCTCATGAGCATTCTCGTGTTTACCCGGACAAGCGCGCAAACCGCAACCGACCTCTCAGTGCGCCCTGCAACATCGCGGCTGGAAATCAAAGAAGGTGGCGTTGTGTCGGTTGGTTTCATTGTGACAAACACTTCGCTGCGGGAACGAACAGTCTCTGCAACCCTTGTTCTTCCAACTGGATGGCGGACCGTTCTTCGGGAAGGTACCTACAACGTCAAAGCAAGATCTGAGGATGTGCGTCTCGTCAGTTTTTCCTTTTCCCCCGAAACGGAGGCGGGAACGTATGAGGTAAGTTACCGGGCAACGGATCCACTCGTTCCCGGAACAACGCCCGAGGCCGCAGTAAGCGTTGTGATTCTCCCGTCCCGCAGACTTGACGTCCGGCTCGTTGATATCCCAAGGTACGTTGGAGGCGGGGAAGTTTTTATAACGGTATTCGATGTTGTGAATGCGGGAAATGTCGGCGGCAAAGTAGCTCTTACCGTTAAAACCTCACAAGGCTTTCCAGCAATCCTCGACTCTTCGACCGTTACTCTCGGGCCGCGCCAACGGCGTCCGGTTCGGGCAAGGGTCAGAACGTCATCATCCCTTCAGGGGAAAACCTCCACAGCCGTCGAACTCCACGCGGTGTTCACTTCCGATTCGACCGTACAAGCTCGAATGTCAGGAGTGACTGACGTTATTCCTAAAACTTCAGAAATGAAGGATGAATATCACAGCTATCCGCTCGTTGTTACGGGGAGGACTGCAGGGGAGGACGAGAGACTGGGCGGTCAGGTGGAGATCAGCGGAATTGGGGCGCTGTCTGAAGGCGGATCGGACAAGCTGGAAGTGTTCTTACGAACAACGGATATTCAATCGCAATCCTCTCTTGGATTGCGCGATGAATACCGTTTTCGGTACACATCTCCAGCGGGTGAGCTCAGGTTCGGAGACTGGACGTATTCCCTTTCACCGCTGACGGAACTAAGCCGGTATGCATTTGGAGGCAGCGGAAAGGCTTCGATCGGGAATGCAACGGCGGGGGGATTTTACAACGAAACACGGTTTTACAGGCCGAGTCAGCGTCAGGCAGGGGGATTCCTCCGGTACGAACCTGTCAAGGGATATAGCCTTGGTGTTCAACATCTCGAGAGACGGGAGCACGTGCAAGCCGGCGTGTCATCACTTCGTGCCCTTTTGGCACCTGTGCAGGCCGCTCTCGTCGACCTGGAATACGGCGTCAGCAATGCTGGGGGGATACAGGACAAGGCTTTTGCCGGCCAATTTAGTGCGCGTGTGCCATGGGGGGCGTTCGACGCCCGCGTCGTGAATGCAGGAGGACGGTACCAGGGATATTACAGGGACCTGAGTTTCGGCTCACTCACGCTTCAGACTCAGCCGATGCGAAATGTGCAGACTGAAGCCTATTTTCGATCCGAACGGCGAAACAGAAACAATGATACAACGCAGCTATTCGTTCCTTTTGAACAGGTTTTTCAGATTGGTGCGAGGTATTCGAACCTGATCGGACTTTCTTACCGCAAGACACTCCAGGAAGACCTTCGAAAAAATCCGCAATACAAACGGTCGGAGGAAATCGGACGTCTTCGGTTGGGATGCGCACTCTCCTTTGTGGATCTCTTCACAGATCTTGATGTCGGTGTCACCCGTAATGTCCTCCAGGGCGGCACGTTTCCTTTCCGGCGGTATGCCCTCTTTGCAGCTCTTTCACCATTCGCCTCTCAGACATACACTCTTTCCCTGGATTATGCGAAAGACCGGAATTTGTACACGTCTGAACATCAAGAGCGGCTTTCGTTTGGCGTTGGAGCGTCGGTACTCCTTGCGCAGCGGACCTCCCTTCAGGGAAACGTATACTGGAGTCATTTGGAAGCGGTGACGAGACAGGAGTTCACGTTGCTGGATTTTATTCTGCGTCATGAATTTTCCAACAGACATCAGCTGAGCCTGCGTGCACGCAAGAACTACTTCGTTCCGGGTGTTCGGACGGCAGACCTGGCCTATGTTCTCGAGTACAGGGTTCCCCTCGCGGTACCTCTTCATCGGAGCGGGTCCAGCAGTCGTTTGCGTGGTCTGGTGCTGGGGGAGGACAATAAGCCTGTGTCGAATGCTTTAGTAAACGTTGGAAATGCAGCGGCCATTACTGATAGCAAAGGGGAGTTCTCCGTAGCCCTTCCCCCTGGGCGTCATTACTTGGTGCTTGACAAGGCCAGCGTCGGACTGGACCGCGTGACGATGCAGCCAATGCCGATGGAGCTTGATGTGAGAGAGGGGCGTGAAGAGCGGACTATTCTTAATGTCGTCCGGGGTGCTACGATCAAAGCGGACGTGAGCATGAAAACATTTATTGAATCAACCGATAGCCTTCTTGATGCAGGAGCGCGATCCGGCATCCTCATCGAGGCGTCGAATGGGCTTGAATTGAGACGTCGCGTCAGCGATTCACGCGGGAGAGTTGAGTTTACAGAATTGATTCCGGGGAAATGGACGTTGCGTATCGTCGGAGGCAACATTCCATCATTTCATGTGCTGGCTCCGGAGAAGACAGATGTTTCCGTTGCGCCCGGGGACCAGGCTGTCGTAAGTTTTAGCATTGTGCCGCGCAAACGAACGATTCGAATTATCCAAACAGAAGAACCGCCGGTTGTTCACGCTGAACCGGATCGTCGCGAACCATCGGAACCATGTCTGATAACCTATGATCCGCGCCTGAACGGTTATATGCTTCAAGTGTCCTCGTGGGGAACGCGAAGCAAAGCGGCAGAGAGAGTCAGAGTCGCTGAACAGGCGACGGGCAAGAAGGCAACTGTGGAACGCGCAACGGTACCGGGGGTCGGTGTTCGGTACAGGGTGAAAGTCGGACTATTCTCGTCGGCTACCGAGGCTGAGCTCGCATGCCGTGTTCTGCAGAGGCTTGAAATGGAGCCGGCTCACGACTGACAGTTGTAGAAATTACAACTTGAAATCGGTATCCCCGTCTTTTCTTATCTTCCCACACAGAAGCCTATATGAATAAAGGCGTTTCTGCATTCCGGACGTGCCGTCGTGCTCTCACCCTGGCACCGCGATTGCATCAGTTGCCGCCGAGCACTGAATGCCATGGCAAGAAACATCACGCTTGACAATTGTCTACAGTTTGGGTTACATTGGGCCAGATCATTGCCTCCCTCGCCGATGAAACCCTCATACCTCTTCATGGCTACCGTGATCCTCTTCGCTTTCTTTC
>JACQPU010000101.1 GCA_016207365.1 Ignavibacteriales bacterium
GCTCAATACCATGCGAGAGGTCATACGAGCCCTTCAGCACGACATCAACAATCCTCTCACCATCATTCTGGCATATCTCAGGAGAGCAGAAAAAGCCGCGTCAGGCTCAGAGGAGATTCTGAAGAATCTTGCCGAGATAAAGAATGGCGCCGAGCGGATCGCAAAGTCGCTTTCCGATTTTGCGACGGCAAAGGCGTACGCAACCGTCGAATCCCCTGTTGGTCCACTAGCACAACCCATTAGCGATGACCCGGCACGAAGAATGGATGAAGCAGGCCCTCAGAGAAGCTGAGAAGGCTTTCGAGCACGATGAAGTTCCCGTTGGTGCCGTCGTCGTGCATGACGGCAGAGTTATCGGAAGGGGGCACAACCAGATTGAGATGCTGCAGGACCCCACAGCGCATGCGGAGATGATTGCACTGACAGCCGCAGCCAGCCACCTCCGTTCGCGCCGACTGGAACACTGCACGCTCTACGTGACGCTCGAACCATGCCCCATGTGTGCAGGGGCCATTGTGCTCTCGCGCATTGCGACCGTTGTCTTCGCGACCTTCGATCCCAAGGCCGGCGCTTGCGGCACGCTCTACAACATCCTCGAAGACAAACGCCTCAACCATACCCCGCATGTCATCAGCGGGGTGTGTGACAAGGAAAGCGAGGAGTTACTAAAAGGGTTTTTTGGGAGAATAAGAAGGGTTGAAGGGAGAACGCAGTCGGAATAACATTCCATCACCAGATTGTCAATTGTCACGCTTCCGTTTGCAGCTTCTCCGTCCGATCCGCAATTCTTAACTGTTCAATCAGCCCATCCAACTCTCCGTCGATAATGCGGTCAAGGTTGTACAACGTCAAGCCGATCCTGTGATCTGTCACTCTGTTTTGCGGAAAATTGTACGTCCGGACCTTGTCGCTCCTATCGCCGCTCTTGATCATCGAACGGCGCTGGGCAGTTACGGAGGCTGACTGTTCCTGAAGCTTCGTTTCATAAAGCTTCGCCCGCAACATTTTCATGGCCCTCTCGCGGTTTTGGAACTGTGACCGCTCCTGCTGACACGCGACAACAATGCCACTGGGCTTGTGTGTAATTCGGACAGCGGTTTCCACTTTGTTCACGTTCTGACCCCCCTTTCCCCCCGACCGATAAGTATCAATCGTCAGATCAGCCGGATTGATCTCCACCTCGACGTCTTCCACCTCCGGAAGTACAACCACAGAAGCTGCTGAAGTGTGCACACGGCCCTGCGCCTCTGTCTCGGGTACACGCTGAACCCGATGAACGCCGCTTTCAAACTTCATCATTCCATAAGCGCCTTCCCCCTCCACGCTCAGAATGACTTCCTTGAACCCTCCCTTGCCTGTCTCATTCCAATCCATTAACGAGACATTCCAACCCTTGCGTTCGGCATAGCGCGAATACATCCTGTACAGATCCGCCGCAAACAGCGCCGCTTCCTCCCCACCGGTGCCAGCGCGAATTTCCATGATGAAATTCTTCGAGTCATTCCGATCCTGCGGAACGAGCAGGATCTTCAATTCCTCTTCAAGATCCGTCAGTTCTTTCCTCAACCTGTCATGCTCTTCCTGTGCAAGTTCCTTCATCTCGGCATCGGCGACAGACTCCAGAACTTCCTTCGCCCCTTCGAAGTCAGATCTTGTTTTCTTGTATTTCTCATAAGCCTTCACAACCGGTTCGAGAGCGCGAAGCTCCTTTCCCAGCTCCCGAAGCCGTCGGTGATCCGTAATAACAACCGGGTCACTCATCAGCCCGTTGAGCTCCCGGACCCGTTCAATCATTTTTTCCAGTTTGTCAAACATAAGCTTTTTTAGGCCGCCTCCTCAACACGGCCTGCTGTGTGCGCATACCGGTCGGCGTCTTCCCTCCCAAGCGCACAGCGCAAAGCAACAATGGCCACCTCGAGCTGGGATTCATCCGGCTCGCGTGTCGTAACCCCCTGCAGCCACAAACCTGGTGCGACAACAAAGCGACCCCACCAGGTCGTGCTGTGCTTTGCAGAAATCCTGATGAATTCATACGCAATTCCGCCTACAACGGGAATGAATGGCAAATGCGTCGCGAGGCGGAGAAGGAATGACATCGTACCAATCCATTCCAGAAGGAGGGCATCCAGAAGAGCAAACATGATGATCGCAACAAACATGACAATGAGGAGAAAACTCGTCCCGCAGCGTGGATGAAACCTTGAGTATTGTGCCGCCGCGGCAGCAGTGAGATCATCGTTCAATTCAAACGCGAACACCGCCTTGTGCTCGGCCCCATGATATTGAAAAAGACGGCGAATGTCCGGCATGAGGGAGATCCCAAGCAAATAACCGACAAGGATCAAAATACGGATCGCGCCGGCCACAAGATTAAATGCAAGCGCGGTTTGCTCTACATCGAAAAACACGGACGCCAGGAACAGAGGCGTGACAAAGAAAATACCAATCCCCAACCCAAGCGCGAGAACGAGCGTCGCGATCAGTGCCAACTTCGTCTGCCCCGACGGCTTTCCGTGAGCACGCTTGTTCGTCGCTCCAGTCCCCGCGGCATCCAACATGGCCACTTCGGCAGACCAGTTGAGCGATTTGATGCCAAGAACCATCATGTCGATAAGGCCGACCGCTCCGCGCACAATCGGAATCCGCCTCAATCCGTAGCGTTCCGTGAGCGACGTGTAGGCCTCTTTCTGCACAACGATCTCGCCATTCAACCGCCTGACGGCCGTTGCCACAGCGCCAGAGGCCCTCATCATCACTCCTTCAATCACCGCCTGGCCACCGATTTGCATCGGTTGACCGGGGTCATACGCTGGATTTCTCGGGATCCATTCCGTCGTGCGTTTGCTCACGATTCCTCTCTTTCTCTCTCAATATACCAAACTCTCACAGCAGTTCCAATCGGCGCTTACCTCACCAGAACGACCTTTCTCGTCTGCACAACCTGTGGCGCCGTCATTCGGACAAAATAAACACCAGAGGCCAGTTTGCCTCCGTCCAATACCACGTCGTAGGAGTTTGCCTCAAGAACCTCGTCCCTCAGAACTGCAACCTCCCTCCCCAGAATATCGTACACGGCCAAGCGTACGCGCGTTCTCACCGGAACGTCAAATCTGATTGTTGTCGATGGATTGAACGGATTCGGGAAATTCTGATACAGAGCAAATGCCGCCGGAAGAGCGCCGGGCGGTGGAGACGGCGGTTCATTCGTCGCACTCAGAAAAACCCTCACATAGAAATCCCCGAAGCTTGAATACATTCTCCTCCCAGCCGTTGGCTCATCGCGCAAATAGAGGTAACTTCGGAGGCGTGCCTGATCTGCATCACGCCGCAGGAGCGGATTCGGAGCGCCGGGGCCATAGATCATTTGAACAACAAATCCAGGCGCAGAACGAACATCACGCCCCGCCAGCGAAACAACAGTCCTCATGAAACCCGTATCGGTAACGCTGAGAGAGACGGCCGGTTCCTGCATGCGCGCTCGCCCCGCAAGTCCACCCAGCGGCTGGAAATCAAGGTCATAGGCACTGTTCCAATCCCGCACAAAAACCTGTGCGAATCCGGTTGAGGCAAACCAGAACGCGATGCTGTCGATTCTCCCACCTTCCACCGCATCAAACGCAACATATGCAGTATCACTCGAAAGAAAGAGCGTATTTGGCAGCGAGTGGGAAACACCGTCGTCGTGCCGGATCTCCACTGACATCCCCTCTTTCGAAACTCCTGCGGAGGCATATGTATACGCGGCGGTGGTTCCGGAGCCCGGATTGAAAAGGACCAGAATCGCTTCCGAATATGCCGATCCGCTGAAGGTAGACACATGCGGAGATCCCGAAGGGAGCAGCACAACATTCTTCGTCTGATCCCTTGTTTCGATAAGCGTCGATGACACAGATCCCGACGTCGCTGTCACGGTCACATCAAGCGTCTCCGGCGCAAAAAGTCTCACATAATCTGCAGCGAACGGGAACAGGCCGGGGCGCGTCCCGGTCGCACCCGAGCTAAAGCTCGATTGCAGTACATTTGGCCCTGAAGAAAGCACTGTTGTATCCAGATATCCATACGCGCTGTTCAACGAGCGATCCTGCACGATATTAGCAATATGGAAACTTTCCACTGCGTCCGGCAAAAGCATGGAGCTCCCCAATTGCGCCACCGCGGCCTCAAATCCCGACCGGCCCGCCTCGGGGTGTTGAGTAAACGCCCGAATAAACGCATCCCCAATCTGCTCTGAAAGATAGAGGGTCCACAAGGCCGCCCGGCTGTAATCCCTCAAATCGGATCCCCATCCGAGGAAGGGCCTGTTCGTGTTGTCCAGATAAAGCGCTGGACTCCGTAACCCGTATCCGCACACGTACGATGAAAATTCAGACAAGCCCTCGTTAAAGAAAGTGATTTCGTCAGGATCGTAGTTCCAGTGGATCAAATGCTGAAACTCATGCGAAAGCGTACCCAGTGGTCTTGTGGCATCTCTCACATTATTGAGAAAAATTCCGGGATAGGTGTCGATATACAGAAGGTCGCGTCGATTACTGTACTGAGAAAGACTGGAAGGACCGACGTCGATCTCGTAGAAGAATCCTGCGATGTAGCTTCCACCCGAAGGTGTCCAGCCGTCCTGAATATCGCAGAGGAGAAAATGAGTTCTCCCGTCGCCCGCAGTCTTGGTAAAGTTCACATCCACATTGGGTGGGTCGCCAAAATGGTCCCGCGTAAGATTGACAACACCGCGCGTGGAATCCCTTGAAGAAGGTGGCGTCCGTACTTCAAGGGCGTCGAGAAGGGTCTGGACAACGGCGGAATCGACATGACCGTTCTCCAGTTCCGCAACGGAAACCCACACCAACGAGTACGTCCCGATTCCACGAAGCTCCGCAGGTACACGATCAGGCGTCGGCTGCGTAAAATTATAAACCCAAAAAGTGTCCACCGTGCCGAGGCTCCAGGTTTTGTGACCCAGGAATTCCGCGGGCAGTCCCAGAGAATACTTTGCAATTGCCATGCGACCACTTGAATCCGGAAGAAGCGGCGTCCCACAGACGGGATAAGGAATAGCCTGGCTCCAGAGCAAAGGCGCGAAGAAGAAGCTTAAGGTGAGAATCCGGAAGTGGAGCACGACTTACCGGGGTGTGTCTGAAAGCTGTTCAACGGCCGATGTTGTTGTTCGAAACTCCCCCCACGAGACAACGCGGGCAAAGAAGAGGAGAAGGGTAAATGCCGCGGCCAGGCCGGCTTTGGGGATCAAATCCAGGTGAGATGGGTCCGGTGTGAGAAGCTTGAAAACGGAAATGATCAGTGTAGCCACGGAGAGTAGTGCAAGAATTTTCTTCCATTCATATTCAATTCTGTACAACCGTTGAGAAGGAATGAAGATTCCCACTGCAATCACCGCATAACTCAACAACGTTGCGTAGGCGGCACCCATCATTCCATAAGGCGGGATTAGCACGAGATTGGCAGCAACATTGACGGCAGCCCCGGCCCCAAAAACATACGGGAGTACCGAAGTTTTCTTTTCGAGATATACCCCAACCAGGAAGTTGACATACGCGCCGTTCAGCACATACGCCAGGAGGATAAAAGGAATTATCACCGCCCCCGGCCAATAGTCAGGATGGATGAAGAACACCGACCCTACGCGGATACGAATGATGTCTTCAATAAAGATCGTAAGAAACACGAAAAGAGAAACAGCAAGGACACAGAACAGGGTAAACACACGGGCAAACAGCTGTTTTGCTTCCGGCTCCCTGGCATGCCGAAGGAAAAAAGGCCGCCATGCATAGTCGAACATGCCAACGACAAGCATCATGAACACCCCCATGCGGTAATTTGCCTGGTAGATTCCGACCGTGGCGTCATCGGTCAGGGCCTTCATGATCGGCCTGTCGATCACCTGCATGGCAATGCCGGCCAGGCCCGCCGGCAGATACGGGAGACCAAACGCCAGAAGTTGTTTGTACAGCGTTGAGGAGAAGCGAAGTGTGAAATTGCGCGCGATGCCGCGGAGATGCAAGAGGAGCGTGAGGGCGGAGGCAACGAGGTTTGCCATCACGACTCCCTCGGCCTTCATGCCCAGGACTGCAAGAAAAACAACATTCAAAATGATCGTCAGAACAATATTGATGATCCGGATCAGCGCGAAGGTTCCTGCCTTATTTTCCATCCGAAGCGCAGCGTACGGTACGAGAACAATTGCGTCAAAGAACAGAATCCAGGCTGCCATCTCGACCAGGGGAACCGCCTCCCCCCCAATACCCATCCAATCGGCGAGGACCGGTGCGCTCCAGTGGAGGATCAAGGACAATACGAACGAACTCGCGACAACCGATAAGAACGGAACACTGTACGTTTGCTTCTTCTCACCCTCTTCCCAGGATGCAGCAAACCTCATGTAGGCAGCATCCATACCATATCCAAATATGACCGCGGCAAAAGCGATGTATGCATACAGCGTGGCAATGACGCCGTAATCGGACGGGAGAAGAAGATTAGTATAGAGGGGGACAAGGAGGAAATTCAAAAACCGCCCTACAATGGAGCTTAGGCCATAAATGGCGGTTTCTTTTCCGAGGCGCAGGATCTTATCGATCATCAGTGTTCCAACGCGGGGCGGAACACCGCGGGAGTATCGTCGACTTTACCCGCCAGCCTCATCGTCGGCGAGCATAATCGGAATGTCATCCTTCACCGGATATACCCGTCCGCAGGATGTACATGTCAGGGTTTGTGCGGCCTCATCGTAGCGGAGATCGCCTTTGCACCGCGGACAGCAGAGGAGTTCGAGAAGTTCGGGTTTCAGCATGGCTCAGCGTGATGCATCCTGAAGGATCTGAAGGAATTGTGCCGGCGCTCGCGTAGGCCGGCCGGTTTCTGCGTTAAGAAAACTGTGCACCGTGTATCCCTCTACCAGTGGTTCCTCGTCACGCTCGTCAAAGATCTTGTACGTGATTCTAATCCGGGCTACGGGCATTTCATCGACGGTGCTTACCACCGCAATGAGATCGTCGTACCGTGCAGAGCGCCTGTACTTCGCATACGCCTCGATGACCGGAAGAAAGATTCCGGATTTCTCGATTTCGGAGTACGGCAAGCCGATGGACCGGAGAAGCTCGGAACGGGCCTGCTCGAAGTATTCAAAATACTTCCCATAGTACACCATCTTCATCTGATCCGTATCCGCATATCGGACGCGAATCTCCGTGCGATGCCTGATCACCCCTTCCAGGCTCCCATCCCGGCGAATTTCTCGATGCGCGCTTTCACGAGTTTCTCCGGCTTGACTTTCTTTAACGTGGCGAGTTCTTCAATCAGAATCTCCTTCAAAATCGCCGCAGCTTGCTCGTGGTTCCTGTGCGCGCCACCCGGTGGCTCAGGAATAATCCGGTCCACGATCCCCTGCTCCACAAGATCCGGCGCCGTTAACTTGAGGGCCTCCGCGGCCTGTTCTTTAAAATCCCAGCTTCTCCACAGGATGCTCGAACACGATTCCGGCGCAATGACCGAATACCACGCGTTTTCAAACATCAGAATCCGGTCGCCGACTCCGATGCCAAGCGCTCCGCCCGACGCTCCTTCGCCGATGATCACCACGACAATGGGTACGGGCAAATGCGACATTTCGAATAGGTTCCTGGCAATCGCTTCCGCCTGGCCGCGTTCTTCGGCCTCGATGCCGGGATAAGCGCCGGGCGTGTCCAGCAAAGTGACGATCGGCTTGCCGAACTTGGCGGCCAACTGCATGAGGCGCAGGGCCTTCCGGTAGCCCTCGGGGTTGGGCATCCCGAAGTTCCGGTAGAGGTTGGACTTCGTATCTCTCCCCTTCTGCTGACCAATCAGCATGACCGTCTGCCCATTCAATCTTCCGAATCCCCCCACAATTGCCTTGTCATCCCCAAACCGCCGGTCCCCGTGCATCTCGACAAAGTCGCTCAGCATAAGCTGAACATAGTCGAGCGTGTAGGGCCGTTCGGGATGCCGTGCCAGTTGTACGCGCTGCCAACGGCTGAGATTCGAAAAAATACTTTCCCGCAGCTGGTTGACTTTCTTTTCCAAGGTTGTGATCTCGTCTGCAATGTCGAGGTTATCGGAATATTTCCTCATTTCCTCGACTTTTTGTTCC
>JACQPU010000102.1 GCA_016207365.1 Ignavibacteriales bacterium
GGCACGGTGGAGATCCGCGTTTGCGACGGCCTGCAAACACTGCGCGAAACAGTAGCGCTCGTAGCCCTTGTTCAGTGTCTGTATACGTGGTTGAACGAGCGTTATCGCAGCGGCGAAAAGTTCACGCCCCCGCCGTACTGGATTCTCCGCGAGAACAAATGGAAGGCATCGAGGTACGGCCTCGACGCGGAGGTGATTCTCGATGTATCGGGAAAAACGAATCTCCTGAAGATCGAGATCGAATCGGTTGTCGATCGACTCATGTCGACCGCGGAGTCCCTGGGCTGCCAGGAGGAGTTATCCGATGTGAAGCGCATGCTCCACCATGGTCTTGGCTATGAACGCCAGCAACGCGTCTTTGAGAAAGAAGGGACGTTCCTTGCCGTCACGGAATCGATCCTTCAGGATTTCAAACGACGCGAGCCGCTGTTCTGGGATTGAAAAGGAAAGGATGAACATGCTGTTGGCGATCACGGATAACCTCCGCCCCAAACCGGTATTCGAAAACTACCTTAAATGGATCCGGCGCGTGGATGCTCCCGTGGAGTTTGTCAAACTCTCCTACCATCTAAAGAACGCGGACCGGTTGAAGGATGCCGATGGGCTTATCCTGACGGGTGGTGGCGATGTGCATCCGGCCTTGTACGGAAAGGAAGATCAGATTGAATTGACGGAAGAAGTCAACGAGATGAGGGACGCATTCGAGTTCGAGATTCTCGAGCAGGCACTTGAACTCGATCTCCCCATTCTCGGAATCTGCCGCGGTATGCAGATTATGACCGTCTTCCTGGGCGGGACGTTGATTGTGGACCTTCCCACTGCCGGGTTCAGGAATCATGTTGAACGGGATGGAATTGATCATCGCCATTCCCTGGAGGTTGTTCCCGGTTCGTTGTTTGAAGCGATTGCCGGGACGGGTGCGAAACGGGTAAATTCGACTCATCATCAGGCAGTCGAGAATCTGGGCAAAGGCTTGATGGTGTCGGCAAGATCGGACGATGGGGTCATTGAGGCGGCGGAGTGGGTCATGAAGGACCGCATGCCGTTTCTTCTGCTCGTCCAGTGGCATCCGGAGCGCATGGCGGATTTTGACAATCCTTGTTCGGGTTTCGTTGCGGAGCACTTCCTTCGCGAAGTGCAGGTTTCTGTGAACGACAAAATGACGACACGTGGTTAAAATCGAAACGGAGAGTTTTTATGGCTAGGAAACACGCGAAATACGTCTACTTCTTTGGCAGTGGAAAGGCTGAGGGCACGGCGGAAATGAAAGGATTGCTGGGCGGCAAGGGAGCGAACCTTGCCGAAATGACGAACATTGGATTACCCGTCCCTCCCGGATTTACGATCAACACGGAAGTCTGCACGTACTACTATCAGCATAACAGATCATACCCCCGGACACTGCGCGAGGAGGTAGGGAAAGCTCTCGCCAAGGTCGAGAAGGCGATGAAGGCAACGTTTGGCGATCCACGGAATCCCCTGCTTGTATCCGTGCGCTCAGGTGCGCGGGCATCAATGCCCGGAATGATGGACACCATTCTGAATCTCGGCTTGAACGATGAGACCATCAAGGGGCTGATTGCGAAAACGGGCAACGAGCGGTTCGCCTACGATTGCTACCGCCGATTTGTCCAGATGTACGGCGATGTGGTCATGGGATTGAAGCCTGTCCACAAGGATGACATCGATCCCTTTGAGGCAATTATTGAGGAGATGAAGAAACAAAAAGGCGTTGAGCTTGACACGGATCTGGCCGCGAGTGATTTGAAAGAGCTCGTGGCGCTATTTAAGCAGGCGATACGGAAACACGCCGGCCGCGATTTTCCGCAGGATCCGATGAATCAGCTCTGGGGGGCCATCGGCGCGGTGTTTGGATCGTGGATGAACGAACGCGCCATCGCGTACAGAAGAATGTATGACATTCCGAGCACCTGGGGAACTGCGGTGAATGTGCAGACCATGGTGTTCGGGAATATGGGAGAGGACTCGGGTACGGGTGTAGCCTTTACGCGGGACCCAGCAACGGGCGAGAACGTTTTCTATGGCGAGTTTCTTATGAACGCACAGGGGGAGGACGTTGTCGCCGGCATTCGTACGCCGCTACCAATTGCCGAATTGGCAAAACGCGATCCGAAAATCTACAAACAACTGGATTCGATTCGCATCAAACTCGAGAGACATTACAAGGATGTGATGGACATCGAGTTTACGATTCAGCAAGGGAAGCTCTACATGCTCCAATGTCGTGTGGGAAAGCGAACGGCCTTTGCTGCCATCAAGATAGCAGTGGATATGGTGCTGGAAGGGTTGATTTCCGACAAAGAAGCCATTCGCCGCATTGAGCCCGATCAGCTGAATCAGCTCCTGCGCCCGGTCTTCGATGCCGACCAGAAGAAGCGCGCGGTGGCCGACGGTCAGCTTCTGGCAAAGGGACTCAATGCCGGTCCGGGCGCAGCCTCGGGTCGTGTGGTGTTTAATGCGGCAGATGCTGAGGAATGGGCGAGGAAAGGCGAGCGTGTAATATTAACGCGGATCGAAACCTCCCCTGAGGACATCAAAGGAATGGATGCAGCAGAAGGCATTCTGACCGCGCGCGGTGGAATGACGTCTCATGCCGCCTTGGTTGCACGGCAGATGGGCAAGGTGTGTGTGGCGGGTTGCAGCGCACTGGATATTAACTATCAAAGTCATACGATGCGCGCTAACGGAAGAACAATCCGCGAGGGAGACTGGATTTCGATCGACGGAACCTCGGGCGAGGTCCTCCTTGGCAAGGTTGACACAAGACCATCCGAGGTTCAGCAGGTTCTCATTGATAAAACCATGGATCCAAAGGACGCTCCAAGCTACCAGGAATTTGCCAAAGTGATGAAGTGGGCCGACAAGTACCGCCGGCTCAAGATCCGCACCAATGCCGATCAGCCCGACCAGGCAATCAATGCGATCGCTTTTGGCGCCGAGGGGATCGGCCTTTGTCGTACCGAGCACATGTTCTTTGGCGAGGGGAAAATCGGTCCCATGCGCGAAATGATTCTCGCGGATACAGTGGACGACAGAAAAGCCGCGCTCGCGAAACTTCTTCCGCTCCAGCGCGCGGACTTCGAAGGCATTTTCGAGGCGATGGACGGGCGACCCGTAACGATCCGAACGATCGATCCGCCTCTCCATGAATTCCTTCCGCACGATGAGAAGTCCCAACGCGAACTTGCGGCCGCACTGGGCGTTCCGTATGAAAAAATCCGTCAGCGCGTGGACTCCCTCCACGAATTCAATCCGATGCTCGGTTTTCGCGGATGCCGGCTTGGCATTGTCTTTCCGGAAATCACGGAGATGCAGGCGCGTGCGATCTTTGAGGCGGCCGCAAACGTTAAGAAACGCGGCACGGACGTGGAACCGGAGGTCATGATTCCGTTGGTTGGCCACGTAAAGGAGCTTCGCCATCAGGAAACAATTGTCCGCCGAGTTGCGGAGAGCGTCATCAAGGAAAAAGGCGTGAAGTTTCGGTATCTGGTTGGCACGATGATCGAGGTTCCGCGCGGCGCGTTAACCGCGGACGAAATTGCCGATGTTGCCGATTTCTTCAGCTTTGGCACGAATGATCTTACGCAAACAACCCTTGGCGTAAGCCGTGATGACGCGGGACGGTTTCTTGCTCCGTACGTTGAGATGGAAATCTACGCGCGCGATCCGTTTGAAACGATTGACCGTGCCGGGGTGGGCGAGCTGATGAAGATTGCCGTTGACAAAGGGCGTGCCGCAAGGCCGGGAATCAAACTCGGCATATGTGGGGAACATGGCGGCGAACCGGCCAGTGTCGGGTTCTGCCATGAGATCGGTCTTGATTACGTGAGCTGCTCGCCGTTCCGTGTGCCGATCGCAAGACTTGCGGCGGCACGGGCAACCCTTGCGGGGGCGGGGACGGCGGGAAAAACATCAGAGCGAAACCGCGCTCGCAGGCGGTCCCGATGACGACCTGCGAACTCTTAGTGAGGATAGGTGCATGAAGCTTTCCGATTTCAAATATCCGCTTCCGCGGAATCTCATTGCCAAGCATCCGGTCAAACCCCGGGATAAGGCCCGTCTCATGGTCCTGAACCGAGCCGACGAGTCGATTGACGACCGGCGGTTCAGCGAGTTGATCGATTTTCTCAACCGGGGCGACTGTCTGGTGGTCAATGAGACAAGAGTGTTCCAGGCCAGATTGTTCGGGAAGAAGGAAAAGACCAATGCAAAGATCGAAGTGTTTCTTCTTCGAGAACTGAACGCCGAAGAGAACATCTGGGATGTTATTGTCGACCCGGCCCGAAAAGTCCGGATCGGCAACAAGATCTTTTTCGATGATGGCAAGTTGTGGTGCGAAGTCATTGATAACACGACGTCGCGGGGTCGGACGGTTCGGTTCAATCACAAGGGCGATTTCTTCAAGATCATTGAACGGATCGGAATGACTCCGTTGCCTTACTACATCAAGAGGGACGCAACGGAAAAGGATAAAGAAGCCTACCAGACGGTCTTTGCGCGCGTCCTTGGTGCGGTCGCGGCGCCCACGGCGGGGCTGCACTTCACAAAACAGCTCCTGCGGAGGATCGAATCGAGGGGCGTCAAAATCGTTCCGGTTGTCCTCCACGTCGGCCTCGGTTCCTTCAGGCCTGTCGAAGTGGAGGATCTGACAAAACACAAAATGGACTCCGAGTACTACGAGATCAGCGCCGAAGCAGCACACCATATTAACAGAACGATTGATTCAAAGCATTCGGTCTTTGCGGTCGGTACAAGCACGTGCCGGGCGCTGGAGTCGAGCGTCACGTCCGACGGCCATGTCAAGCCGTCGAAAGGGTGGACCGACAAGTTCATCTTTCCTCCGTATGACTTCAAGATTGCCGACCATCTGATCACGAATTTTCATCTGCCGGAGTCCACGCTTATGATGCTCGTGAGCGCTTTTGCAGGGCATGAGTTCATGATGAGAGCATATAAGAGAGCCATCAAGCAAGGATACCGGTTCTACAGTTATGGCGATGCGATGTTACTTCTCTGACCAATGACAAGCAGACCCAAAATCTACGCCATTATCCCTGCGGCCGGAAGCGGGACTCGCCTCGGAGGACCGACGGCAAAGCAGTTTGTTCAGCTGGGCGAAACCCCTCTTCTTGTACACACCCTTCGCAGGTTTGAAGAGACCTCGCAGGTGGATGAAGTCGGCCTTGCGGTGCCGGAAAACACAATTGCGGAGGTCGAACAACTGATCGGTCGATACCATCTGAACAAGGTAAGCAAAGTCGTTGCAGGGGGCGCCCACCGCCAGGATTCCGTGTACAACGTTCTTCGTCTGCTCCAGCTTCGTCCTTCGGATATTATCCTTGTACATGACGGCGTGCGGCCGTTTGTACCCGCGGGACTTATTGCGCGTGTGATTGCAGAGTGCGGCGTACATGACGCGGCTGTTCCAGCAGTTCAGCCCAAGGACACGATCCGTCGGTCAAACGGCGGGGGATTCTTCGACCAGACACTCGACCGAACCGCCCTTTGGCTTGTTCAGACCCCGCAGGCATTCAAAGCCGGTGTTCTGATAAAAGCATTTGAAAAAGCGCTGAAAGACAAGTTTTCGGCCACGGACGAGGCCGCGCTCGTTGAGCGGATCGGAATCAAGGCGAAGATTGTTGAGGGAAGTCATGACAACATCAAAATCACGACCCGCGAAGACCTTGACCTTGGCGAACGGATTCTCGCCCGGTGGAAAGTGACGGCTGATACGTGAAGCAACACGTATCTTGCATCTGTGAATGGGTCTCCGTACTATTAAGCCATATTTGAACACCAAAAGGGTCTCTTTTCAAGTATGATTAACCTTGCCATTGTCGTCGTCCTGAGCTACATCCTTGGTTCCATCCCGACGTCTCTCATGCTTTCCAAATGGATTCATGGATTTGACATCCGTACGAAGGGAAGCGGGAATGCCGGTGGTACGAATGTGTTCCGGGTTCTGGGATGGAAATCAGGCTTGTTTGTTGTTGCCTTCGATTTTGCCAAAGGTTTTGTAGCAACGGTAATCATCGCGCGCCTGTTCTGGGATCCGACCCTTCCGTTTTACAACCGCACGCCTTTTGACGACTTTACTATCATTCAAATGATCTGCGGCGCCGCGGGGATCATTGGTCATATCTGGACTGCCTTCGCGGGGTTTCGCGGCGGAAAAGGCATTGCCACCGGTGCCGGCATGCTCCTTGGGGTGGCTCCTGTCGAGTTTGGCATCTCCGCAGCGGTGTTCTTCATCGTTTTTATCGCTTACAAATACGTGTCCCTGGGTTCTATCAGCGCCGCAGTGGCTTTTCCTGCAACACTGTTTGTCCGCTACAACATCTTCGGTGATCAGGTCCACAGTTATAAGACACTCATTATCTTCAGTCTTTGCGTGGCAATTCTGCTGATTTATTCCCACCGTCAGAACATCAGGCGGCTGATCGAAGGAACGGAAAAGCGGATCCTTGCCCGAAAGAACGTCGAGTAAGAGACCTGGTGAGCCGCGTGGCGCGGCTGGGGGCAAGACGCCGTCGGCCTCTTTTTCTTTTATGAAGACTACAGTCCTGGGTGCAGGAAGCTGGGGAACAACTCTTGCCCTCGTCCTCCTGGAAAACGGGCACGATGTCGATCTCTGGACCTACAAAGCGGCCCAGGGGGAACTCATGCGCGAAAAGCGCGAGAATCCTGATTTCCTTCCCGGTATTTTCCTTCCGCCGCAACTTGATATCCTGAATGACCTGGAAAAAGCCTGCTCCGATCGCGACATGATCGTTGCTGCTGTACCATCGCAGTTCCTCCGGTCTGTTATCGAGCGGATTGCCGATCTGAATCTTGAGGAAACGGTCGTTTGCAACGTCGCCAAAGGCGTCGAGAACAACACGCTCATGACCATGTCCGAAGTGCTTCTGGATGTGCTGAAGCACGAAAAGAAGGAAAACGTTGCGATCCTTTCAGGACCGAGTCATGCCGAGGAAGTGAGCAGGAAGATTCCCACCGCCATCGTCTCGGCGGCGTACCGAACCCGCACAGCAAAGGTCGTTCAGAATGCCTTTATGACGCCGTATTTCAGGGTCTATGTCAATGAAGACATACGCGGAGTGGAGCTCGGAGGGGCGATCAAGAACATTATTGCCATTGGGGCCGGGATCAGCGACGGGGCGGGCTTTGGTGACAACACGAAGGCCGCGATCATGACAAGAGGAGTCTATGAAATCACCCGCCTTGGGGTCAAGATGGGTGCGCAGCCGCGAACGTTTGCAGGTTTATCGGGGATCGGCGATCTGATTGTTACCTGCATGAGCCGTCACAGCAGGAACCGGTACGTCGGGGAGCAAATAGGGAAGGGCAGACCGCTGGAGGTGATTCTGAAAGAGATGCTCATGGTGGCCGAAGGTGTGGCCTCAACGCGATCGGTACGTGAACTTGCAAAGAAACATCGCGTCGAGATGCCGATCGTGGAAGCAGTGTATCAGATGCTCTATGAGGGAAAGGATCCGCACAAGGCGACAGCGGAGTTGATGACGAGGGATGCGAAGGGGGAGTGAGGTCTTGTTGCTGCGCGGTCATTGCTTTCGATAACATGTCGTTTTCGTTCCTCCGTGTTAATCCGCGGTCGATCCTCTTGACGCGGAAAAGAACAGATTGAACACGGGAGTCCGTTCTTCGCATATGAGCGGACCCTACCTTGCTTCTCCCTCCTCTTTTCCGTAATTTTCTTTTTCACGAGCCTTTTGACCATTGCCCTTTCCCCTCGTTCTCGGCTTCCTCGGCGGATATCTCGTAGGGTCCCTCCCGATCGGCTATTTCCTTGTCAAGTGGCGGTCCCGTCTTGATATGCGCTCCGCGGGAAGCGGAAATGTTGGTGCTCTTAACGCCGGGGTTGTAACGGGTTCCGCTGGGACGGGAATAGCTGTGGGTGTATCGGACGGAGCAAAGGGTCTTGTGGCTGCCTTGGGTGGATGGATGCTCGGAGGAACCTTCTGGATTGCAGCCCTGGCCCTCTTGGGTTCGGTTGTTGGCCATAACTATCCGCTCTGGCTCAAGTTCAGAGGGGGGAGAGGCCTGGCTACGGCGTGCGGAGGACTCTTTGTCCTCGGATTGGCATATACGATCGTGTGGTGCACGCTCTGGACGGTACTCAAGTCAACAAAAAAGAGCGTCCTTGTGTCCAATATTGTCGCAACGGTTGCCACTCCGGCGATCCTTTTTCTGCTGCCGGAGCACGCGATCGTCGCCGTTATGACCTCGGCAGCAACGCCGTCCGAATTCAGGATCTTTGCTTTGGGTCTCAGCGCTGTGCTGTACCTCCGCCATCACGGAGTATGGAAGGAACGACGTCAGGAGAGAAAGCCATGAGCGGACAAATTCTTCGGGGTGTCATGATTCTGATGATCCCACTGTTGATCGGTATGGGACTGGGGTACTCTATTCGGCCCGCGCTTCCGGCGCCCGTGGAGCAACCACCCGGCTTTGAAAATGCCTTTCCGGTTGGGCAGGAAAGCGAAAGAAGTCAGGATCCGACAGTCACAACAACGTCCTCCCGGCAGAACGCAATCACCCGGGCCGTGGCCAGAGTGAGTCCGGCTGTGGTGGGAATCAACGTCATAGAAATCCGCGAATACAGAGACCCCTTCTATCGGTTTTTCGGAGACGATCCATGGATGCGGCGGTTTTTTGGCGACCGGTCCTATCGTCAGCAGGTGAAGGGACTCGGATCGGGATTCATCATTTCGCCCGACGGATACATTGTTACGAACGACCACGTGGCGGGGAATGCAACACAGATCACGGTGACCCTGACCAGCGGAGAGAGGCTTGAGGCAAAGCTTGTCGGCACGGATCCTGTCAGCGATATCGCTCTTTTGAAAGTGGAAGGCGGCAACCTCCCGTTCTTGAGTCTCGGCAATTCCGATGAGATCATCATAGGCGAATGGGCTATTGCCTTTGGAAATCCCTTCGGCCTCTTCGAGATCAACGACAAACCAACAATCACCGTCGGCGTCGTGAGTTCAACCGGAATGAACCTGGGTCGTGTAGAGAACCGGTTTTATCGCGATATGATCGAGACTGACGCGGCCATTAACGGTGGCAACAGCGGAGGCCCGCTTGTGAACAGCCTGGGAGATGTAATAGGAATGAACACCTTGATTTTCACCGGAGGCCAAAGTACCACGTTTGTCGGCTACGGGTTTGCCATTCCTATCAACAAGGTGAAGCGCGTGGTGTCTGAGTTGAAGGGAACCGGCAGAGTGTCGCGGGATGGATGGCATGGATTTGATTTCCAATCGGTGGATAACCGCATAGCGCGTTACTTCGGCCTTCAGCGAGCTGAAGGTGTCATTGTGAGCGATGTTGAGCGGAGCGGTCCGGCGGCAAAGGCTGGATTGAGAGTTGGAGACATCATCACAGAGGTGAACGGGCAGAAAATTACTTCGGAAGACGACCTGTATGTCTTGCTGAGCGACTCCCGTCCTGGCGAAAATCTGAACATGAAAGTCTACCGCGACAGAGCCACAACAACCGTCACGATAACACTAGGCCGCAAATCATCCTAATAATGATAGAACACGGAAAGATCGGATTGTACGGATTGTCACGGATTCAAAATCCGTGCTTTTTCCGTCTCATCGGCTGTTTTCGTGTCCCATACATATGATCCCACGCTATACACGCCCCCGTGTGGGGAAGATCTGGGAAGAAGAAAATAAGTTCCGCATCTGGCTCGAGATCGAACTCCTGGCATGTGAAGCGCAGGCTGCGCTCGGGGCAATTCCCGCCGAAGCCGCACGTGTTATCCGCGAGAAGGCCTCGTTCGATGTTTCTCGCATTGCAGAAATCGAGCGGGAGGTAAAGCACGACGTCATTGCGTTCCTCACGAGCGTCGGCGAATTTGTCGGACCCGAGTCGAGGTTCATTCACCTCGGGATGACCTCGTCCGACGTTCTTGACACGGCACTGGCTGTACAGATGAAGCAGTCAGCCGAGCTGATTCTGGAAGACCTTGAAGAGCTCAAGAAGGTCCTGGCTCAACGAGCGGTGGAGCATAAGACCACTGTCATGGTCGGGCGAACGCATGGTGTTCATGCCGAACCTGTGACGCTGGGATTGAAATTCGCTCTCTGGTATGCGGAGAACCAGCGGAATATCGTCCGGATGCGCTCCACCCTTGAAACGATTTCCGTTGGTCAGATCTCAGGTGCCGTGGGCACGTATGCGCACATCGATCCGTCGGTCGAAGAATATGTCTGCAAAAAGCTCGGCCTGAAGTCCGCTCCGGTTTCAACTCAGGTTCTCCAGCGCGATCGGCATGCGGAGTTCATGGCCACGCTTGCGGTCGTCGGGTCATCACTCGAGAAGTTTGCCACGGAAATCAGGCACCTTCAGAAAACTGAAGTACTTGAGGTCGAGGACTACTTCTCGAAGGGGCAAAAGGGCTCCTCCGCCATGCCGCACAAGCGCAACCCGATCACGTGTGAGCGGATTGCCGGTCTGTCGCGTGTGCTGAGGGGCAACGCCCTTGCGGCGCTCGAAAACGTGGCACTCTGGCATGAGAGGGACATTACGCATTCGTCCGTCGAGCGCATCGTCATTCCCGACAGCTGCATTCTGCTTGATTACATGCTCGCGCAGTTCACGGACGTTGTGTCGAAGCTTCTGGTGTATCCGGAGAGAATGAAGAAGAATATTGAGAGGACCAATGGGCTGATCTTTTCGCAATCGGTTCTTCTCGCTCTCACGAAGAAGGGGATGAAGCGTGAAGATGCGTATCGGATCGTCCAGGACCATGCCATGAAGGTTTGGGAGAACGGGGCGACAGGATTTGAGGAATTGATCCGTAAGGACAAGGAGATTCAGAAGGTCTTGGGAGAGAAGGATTTGGAGGAGATTTTTGATTTGAAGAAAAATGTGAAGCATGTGGATGTGGTGTTCAAAAGACTGGGGTTGGGCTGAAGTATGTACCACGGAAAC
>JACQPU010000094.1 GCA_016207365.1 Ignavibacteriales bacterium
GCTCGATAATCCTGACGGTCTGCAGGACTATTTCCGCCCCTATTTCTGCAAGCCGGTCGTGAAGTTCGCCGGCAGTTTCATCAGACCCTATAGCCACGCGGGCCTGAAGGATAATCGAACCCGTATCCACGGTTTCCTGAAGGAAAAACGTTGTCACACCTGTTTCCTTTTCCCCATGCACAAGCGCCCAGTTGATGGGGGCTGCGCCGCGGTATTTTGGCAGAAGCGATGCATGCAAATTGAACGCTCCGAGGGAAGCCGCAGTGTAGACTTCGGGCGGAAGGATCCGAAATGCAACAACAACGAGGAGGTCAGGATGAGCTGCGCGAATTTTCGAGACGAATGACGGGTCTCTGAGGTTTTCCGGTTGGAGAATGGGCAGGGAGTGGTCGAGAGCATAGTGCTTGACCGGACTGCCTTGAACTTTAAGCCCTCGTCCTTTCGGACGGTCGGGCGCGGTGACAACGAAAATTGGAGTATAGTTGTTCTCGAGAAGAATATCGAGGCTGGGAACAGCGAAATCAGGAGTCCCCATGAAAACAATACGCATGCCGAAGGCTTAGGCCTCCACTTTTCCCGATTTCCTTGCGGCACCGGCGGGAACCACGGGATATGCCGCGTCGGTTTCCCCCTTTTTGATCCTGCGGAGCTTTGGTTTCAGCAATCCCCTGCCCGCGATCGTCAAATGGTCAACAAAGAGTATCCCGTTCAGATGATCGACCTCATGCAGAATGACCCTCGCAAGCAAACCCTTCACCTCCAGTTCCTGCGGCTTGAAATTTGCATCCCGGAACTTGACGAGGATTCGTTCAGCCCGATCCACATCGGCTCGGACATCCGGTATGCTCAGACAGCCTTCCTCCAGCCGCCACTGGCCCGTCTGACGGACAATCTCGGGATTGAGAAGTACCAATCGTTTCGGTTTCGTCGGGTCAGCGGCAGAAGGGCTTGGCTCCCCTTCTTCGCGATCCTCTTCCGCACCGGTGATATCGACAACAATAATCCGTTCCAGGTTTCCGACCTGATTCGCGGCGAGGCCGATTCCCGAGGCCTTATGCATGGTCTCCATCATGTCATAAATGAGCCGGATTACATTGTCGGTCAATGAAGCAACGGGACGGGCTTTCTGCCGAAGGACGTCACTCCCATACAGAAATATTGGAAGAATCGACATGGGTTAATCTGATTTACGGATCGTGAAGGATTGCAATGTAATACCGTACGCGGTTGGATGCAACTACTTCCCACTGGATACAACTCGCCGGGCGCCCGTGTAGCGCTTCTTATAGTACGAGCTCTCCAGCGATGAGATGGTCACGCCAAAACTGACACTCGCATGAGCGAACAGATCGTCGCCAAGATAGATGCCGACGTGCGATGCTGGAGGGCCGGTCGTATTGAAAAACAGGAGGTCACCAAACTTGAGATCCTTGAAGGAAACATGTGTACCGATATGGAACTGCTCTTCGGCGCTTCGCGGGAGCTCCCCTCCAATGGACTCTTTATAGACAAGCATGGTGTAGCCGGAACAATCCATTCCGCGTGGATCGGCACCTCCATACACGTAGGGCACACCCATGTAGCGTGAGATCGCCCGCATGATTTTGCTCTGGTCGAGAGGCGTGATTGCAGTGTTTTTTTCCGTGCGGAAATCCCGCGTTCCCGACACGACCTCGCCCACAGTTTTTGGGTCCGGTTTCTTGTCATCTTCGCGTCGCTCTTCCTGGGCTTCCCGGGAAAACCGCGGTGATTTTCTCCGTGGCGGATCCACTCCGCTTTCTCCGCTTCCAAAACGAGGCGACGATGTCCCGCAACCATCGATCACAAGCAGCATAATCGACAAAAGAAAGCACCCGATTGCGCAGGTGCGACGAAGCCTCGACCTGCCGTAGGCGGATCGAGGCTTCGGCCGTTCGGGAAACGTAGGCATCTATCCAAGGTACGCCCGCAACGCCTTGCTTCGCGACGCATGGCGGAGACGGCGGATGGCCTTTTCCTTGATTTGGCGGACGCGCTCGCGCGTCAAATTGAATTTCTCCCCAATCTCTTCGAGTGTCAGGGAATGCTCCTGATCCAGTCCGAAATACAGTCTGATCACCTGCGCTTCACGTTCGCTCAGAGTCGCCAGCGCACGCTTGACCTCGACTTTCAGCGACTCATCCATGAGGGTCGAATCCGGTGAGGGCTGGCGCTGGTCCTGGATAACGTCCAGAAGCCTGTTATCTTCGCCCTGGGCAAACGGTGCGTCCATCGACAAGTGGCGCCCGGAGATCTTCAGGGTATCGGAAACCTCAAAGAGCGACATGTCCAGCTCTTCAGCCAATTCGCTTGCGCTCGGCTCACGCTCAAACTCCTGCTCGAGCGTGCTGAAGGCCTTTCCGATCTTGTTCAATGCACCAACTCGGTTCAGCGGAAGGCGGACAATCCTCGATTGCTCGGCAAGGGCCTGGAGAATCGACTGCCGGATCCACCACACAGCGTACGAAATGAACTTGAATCCACGGGTCTCATCGAACCGCTTGGCGGCTTTGATCAGACCGAGATTTCCTTCGTTGATCAGATCGCCGAGTGAGAGGCCCTGATTCTGATACTGCTTGGCCACACTCACCACAAACCGGAGATTGGCTTTTGTGAGCTTCTCCAGGGCCTTCTGGTCTCCTTTCTTGATCCTCCGCGCAAGCTCGATCTCTTCCTGCGGGGTCAGAAGCTCCACTTTGCCAATTTCCTGCAGGTACTTGTCGAGGGACTGGCTTTCTCTGTTCGTATATTGTTTGCTTATCTTTACCATTCAGTTGTTCCGTTCAGTCTTGTACCGTTCTCTAAACAATCTTTTTCCAAAAATAATTCATTTCTCCGCGAGGTCAATCCGATCAACGATGCCGACGATGGTCGCATCAACAGGGGCCATGTCCACTGGGAGCGGAATTACCGCTTCGCGCGCAGTGATATAGATAATAGTCTCCCCCGGGCCGGCACCTGCCATATCGACCGCCACGATCGGGCTTCCTGCTTCTTGTCGCGCGGCCGTCAGCGGTTGGACAAATTGAAGCTTGAACCGCCGGAGGTTCTCATCCTTTCGCGTGGCCCAGACCGTCCCTATGACCTTTCCGAGAAACATCGACGTCAGTCCACAACATCGAGCTTATCGACCACGGCTACAATGACGGCGTCCACGGGCTTATTTTTGGTCACCGCCGTCTGCCGGGCCGAGCTCCCTGATGTAACAAGCACCACGTCACCCACCCCGGCCTGAACCGTGTCAACGGCAATCACGAAAGTCTCCTTGAGCTTATAATCCAGCCCGATGTGCTTGACAATCTGGAACTTCATCCCGACAAGGTCGTCGTCTTTGCGCGTTGCCCAGACAGTACCAACAACTTTTCCCAGAACCATATGAACCTCGTCAGGATGTTACGACCATGGAAAGGAAACTCTCCCCGGCCAGTTGGTTGGAAACGCCGAAGAATTCTGCAACGGTTTTTCCGGCGTCGGCAAAACTGGATCGCACGCCCAGATCAACGCCGTGCTGACCCGAAGGACTAAAACACAAGAGTGGAACGTATTCTCGGGAGTGATCCGTACTTGCATCAGTCGGATCGTTCCCATGATCGGCCGTAATCACAAGGAGATCTCCCTCTTTGAGGCTCGCGACCAATTCCGGAACAGCCTCATCAAACTCCTCGAGAGCACGGGCAAATCCGTCAGCATCCTGCCGGTGTCCGTAAAGCGCGTCAAAATCGACCAAGTTTGCCATGATGAATGTCGTTTTTCCGCTCCTCGCCTTCCCGAGAACAGTCTCAATTCCCTCGCGGTTCGAGGTCGTGTGAAAACGTTCATCGATACCGCGACCCGCAAACAGGTCGTCCACCTTTCCGACAGAGACGGTCCGGATACCGTGTCGCTGAAGGAGATCGAGCAACGTTTCATCCGGAGGGGGAAGCGAGAAATCCTTCCGGTTCACCGTCCGTCGAAACGAGCCCTGAGTACCGACAAAGGGGCGTGCAATAACGCGTCCGACCGCGTGCTCGCCCACTACGACCTCTGTGCGCGTCTTGCGACAGATGCCATACAATTGCTCCGGCGGAATCACGTCCTCATGAGCCGCAATCTGAAACACCGAATCGCTGGACGTATAGACAATCGGATGACCTGTCCGCACGTGCTCGCTCCCGAGTTCCGCGATGATCTCTGTACCGGAAGCGCGTGTATTCCCGAGCACCCCTTTACAGCCCGTCCGATCAAGGAATTGCCGAATCAGACTCGGAGGGAATCCATTCGGATACACCGGGAAGGGCTTGTCGGTGATGATTCCGGCGATCTCCCAATGTCCGGTGGTGCTGTCTTTTCCCTTGGAGCGTTCGGCCATACGTCCGAAACAGCCTTCAACGGGTGCGCGCGGGTCCAGACCGATAGCCGAGGCGATGCGGGCCAGCCCGAGTGACTGAAGATGTGGAAGTCGGAGACCACCACGTGCCCGGGCGACATTTCCCAGCGTATGCGTCCCTTGATCGCCGTACGATCGGGCATCCGGCAGCTCGCCCACCCCGACACCATCGAGCACCACAAGTATGACCGTGCGATCTGTCAACTACCTCTAGTGAAAATACGGGAAACCGAGGGAAACGTTACGCGTAGATTTCCTTTTCGTTGCACTTGCACACCTGCATCCGCTGACTGTTGAAGCGGTACGACTGGTGTGCGGAACGAACGGATTGGACGTACAGGATCGGAACACGGATTGTTCCGCATTTCGGACATCGGGAACCGCGCTCCTCCGTGCCTTTCCTCACTTTTTCTGCAAAATCATGCTGCTTTGCCATAATACCGTAGACCTTTCTGAACCGGTTAGTACACTCGAACCATATTGCCACCCGCCTCCACAGCCTTTGCAAGCACGTGTCCCGCATGCTCCATCAACTCCAGATCGTTGATATCGCTCACAGCGCCGCACACACCGACACTGACCGTGACGGAAAACGTCTTCTGATCGATATTCATCACGTTGCTCGCAATGTTCTTCCGAAACTTCTCTGCCCAGAGGTATGCATCGTTCGCTGTCGTGTTGACGAGGAGCACGGCGAAGCGATTGAAATCGAATCGGCCGACGAGATCGTATGGACGGATCGCTGTTCGAAGCATTCTCCCAACGTTCTGCAACACAAAATCGAAACCTTCTTTTCCGTACCGGCCAACATGTTCGTTCACCCCATCGATAGAAATCATGACAAGCGTGATGTCCGTGTCGAAATCATTTGCGCGCTGTACCTCTTCATGAACGCGTTCCATAAAATACTTCCGCGTCGCAACCCCCGTCGTCTCGTCCACCAGCACGTAGTTATTCACAACATCCGTGAGGTTGAGCACTTCCAGTCCCCACGACGCACTATCTGCCAGCTTTTGAATCACTTTGACATCCGCGTCCGAATAGGCCTGCCGATCCTTGCTTTCCACTACCAGGGCTCCGTAGCACCTGCTCAGCGAGTTGATTGGAACAATCATCATGGAACCGGGAGAGTCAATCCGCTCCGCCTTATAGAATCGCGGCAACGCAGCAGAGGAAGCGTTATCCACCACACGCGGCAAACCCAATTGAAGCACGCTGGCAACAATGCTGTTGCTCGGATCGATCTCCTGGCCAACGGCAACATACGAGTCGTTTACCCGGTTCATGACGAACTGAATAATCCACGACTTCCGGGATTCATCAAGCACAACAAGACTGACGTAATCCCACGCCACAAGCCGGGAGGTCTCTTCAGCCAGCGCGCGGACAATCGTGTGCGTGCTGAACTCAAACTTCATCTGCTCGCGAATTCGCGTGATGGACCGCAACACCTCCGAATCGAGGAGGAGGTCGTATTTTCCGGTGTAACTCTTAATGAGCGCAGAAATCAGCTTGGAGTAGTCCCCAAGCATGGTCATGGTTTCCGGCCCGAACGCGTCCTCACTGAGACAATCCAACACAAGCACGGCGATCGCGTCGTCGGTCTTCACGGTCGCCCGCGGATAAAAGATTGGGACCGCAACGAACGACTGGATGGGGACAGTCGTCTGATAATAACCAAGAAGCTCCAACTGACCCGCGCTGTTCACATTGTTTAATATGCGGGGATGCCCCGTCACGGCCACCTGGCTGATAAGATCCGACCCGATCTCTCTCCTGCGATGGCCCGTAAACCACTCGCTGTCTGTTACATAACTGTCCAGGACCAGCTGATGTTTTTCCCTGTTGATCCAGTAAAGAGCCACGGTGTGACCGAAAGCCACCTCCTTCACAACCGTCAACACCTTCTTCATCAGATAGCTGAACTCCGACTTCGGACCTGCGTCCTTGAGGAGAATATCCTCCTGAACGTCAATGAAGTCGGACAGCTTGAACTCGTACTCGGCTCTCGGGGCGGCCCTTTGGCTTTCGCTAAATGATGGAATTGCTGGGGAATCTGGCGCTTTCTCCCGCTCAGGCTCCCCAGGCC
>JACQPU010000021.1 GCA_016207365.1 Ignavibacteriales bacterium
ATCTGCCTTACGAGCAATGTGCATACCGGCGCCGTCAGGAACCTTAAGGAGCATCCGTTCGGCATATTGTTTCGGTATAAGTTCAGGGTGATGTTGAACACCGACGATAGGCTGATGAGCATGATTACCTTAAGTGATGAATACAAGACGGCGGCCGAGGTGTTCGGGTTGACGCTGGACGATCTCGAAAAGCTCACGATCAATGCTATGAAGAGCGCTTTTATGCCGTACAAGAGGCGGATCGACTTTATCTATAATATGATCAAGCCGGGGTTTGCCAGGGCGAGAAAAAAAGGGTGAAAATCAACTCTCGGTTGTTTCAAGTCGTGCAATTCCTTACTTTGTGCTCACTGCATCCGGACGCGGTTGCCGGTGATCGTGTCTTTCCAGTGAAGTCACAAACCTCCGCGGCATGAAGCGACCATGCCGAGAATCCGGGTACTCCTCACGGAAGACAACCCCATTTTTGCAGGGCATCAGTTGCTGGTTCCACAACCGCTTGCGAGACCGTAACGAAAGCTTCGTTTTGAGATCGTCGCGGCGTTGGAGTTGGTCCACCGATGGCCTCTCAGCGGAATTCTCTTGCCACAAGTAAGAAAGGGAGTAAGCATGCAACAACAATATGCGCTCGGGGAAGTACTTGAGCCGGCTGGCTCATTCAATGATGGCGACACGGCGACCTCCCACGGCATTCGCGAACTTGATGTGACGCTCATTCGGGCAACGAATTATACCGATGACGGATACCCGATCAAAATGAAGGTTTGCGTCATTCGGAGCAACACGCTCACGCAAATGGCTACGCTGACGCGTGATATTGTCAACGATCTGTTCTTCGCGGGTATACGCGTCAACGTACGCACCGTCGACGAGGCGTACGAAAACGTGCCGAGGAAAGAAATAGTGAAACGTTCGAAGGAACGCGGTGTCCGGGCGATTGTCATGCTCGTCGGTGTTCAATCGAATCAATTTCCTCGCGCACAGGATGTCGCCTCGTGGTTTCTTCCTTATGATATCCCCGTATTGATCGGGGGTTTCCACGTCAGCGGAATGCTTGCAATGATCGGGGAGACGGATGATCTCAAAAAGGCGGAATCGAAGGGCATTGTGCTTGTCGCGGGGGAAGTGGAAAACGGACGATTACCCGCCGTGCTGAAGGACGTGATCCGGGGAAATCCAAAACCCTTATACAATTTCCTGAGTCCCACACCGGACATCACAAACCTCCCCATACCGCGGCTCACGAGAGCCGATTTCAAGAAATCCGCATCACGATTTGCGACCATTGACACCGGACGGGGTTGCGTCTTTAACTGCGACTTCTGCACGATCATCAATGTCCAGGGACGAACCATGCGATGCAGGGATCCGAAACAGGTCGGCGAGTTTGTCCGGCAGAGTTATCATGAGGCGGGTGTGACGCATTGTTTCTTTACCGACGACAACATTGCGCGTAATCCACGGTGGCGTGAGCTCTTCGAAGTTCTTATCAATCTGAGAGAACGCGAAAACATTCCCTTCACCTTCATGATGCAAAGCGACCTCGCGGCAATGAGAATGCCGGGACGGGATTTTTTCCCGCTTGCCGCCCGCGCCGGGTGCAACCAGGTCTTTCTGGGCGTGGAAAGCGTCAACAAAGACAACCTTCGGGCGCAAACAAAATTTCAGAACCAGGTGAATCACTACAAAGAGCTTGTCGACCACTGCCATTCGCTCGGTATCACATGTCACGCGGGATATATCCTCGGACTTCCGTTCGACACGCCCGAAACCATCAAACAGGATATTGCTGTGTTACAGGGGATGGGATTCGATTCCGCCTCGTTCTACATCCTTTCCCCCCTGCCGGGCTCAAAGGATCATCAGGTTTGGTGGAACGAAGGTCGATGGATGCATGAAGACTTCAACACGTATGATTCGGCGCATGTGGCGGTGAAGCCGGACCGCATGACACGCGAAGAACTGCAACAGGCGTGGCATGATGCATGGGAACAGTTCTATTCCACCGAACACATGGCGAATGTCCTCAAGGTGTGGCGGCATGACAGGTGGCATTACTGGGACCGCATGTCTTTTTTTGCGTGGTATCTCTATGCCTCGCGGATCGAGCGGCTGCATCCGATGAATTGCGGATTTTGGACGGTCCGGTACCGCGATGACAGGCGTCCCGGTTTTCCGAAAGAGGCACTTGTTCCGTTCTGGTGGAAACGCTTGGTTTCTGCCGGCAAACGTCTGCGTCACATCATGGGCCTCTACTTTCAGCTCCAGGATGTGTGGCTCAGAAGCCGTCCGAAACCCAGGACTGAAGAAGCTTTGCTCGAGTTGATTGCTTCGGCCAGGAAGGATATCGCGGACTGGAGAGACTTGAGAGCGAGAGAACTTGTTGGCTATTACAGGAACCTGCAACAGAGAGTGCCCGAAATTCATATCCCCACCATCCCCCGGGCCTGGCTGATGAAGAAAAATCCGTTCAAGCGGGTGTACACGCGTTCGTATTTCCAGAATATCTGGCAGAATTGGTACAAACATCTGTGGAATCCCGTGAAGTGGGTGGAGATCTGGACATTTGAGGTTGTAAACGCGGTCCGGTTCTTTATCGACTTCATGAACAAAGAGAAAACTCCTCAGAAGGTCTTGTAGGAAGTCAACAGGGGTGCCCCTCTGTGAACAAATCGTCGCCGGTCGCGATTCCTGCCGGCTGAACAGTTTGAGTGACGGGCTGGGGGCCCTGAGGAACCCTCCGGAATTCTTGAGAATATGGATCCAATCTTTTTCCTCAAGGGCTTGGTGGTCGGATTTGCGATCGCGGTTCCTATTGGACCCATAGGAATCCTGTGCATCCGCAAGTCGCTCGCCGATGGGCGAGCGCGCGGACTCGTCATCGGACTTGGGGCAGCAACGGCGGACTCCGTGTACAGCGGGATCGCCGCATTCGGCCTCACATTTCTCTCGGAGGCCATTGTCAGCCAGGAACTCTGGCTACGACTTGCCGGAGGCGCATTACTTCTGTTTCTTGGAATCAGAATTCTGTCAGGTCATCAGAAGGAACCAGAGGTTCCTGTTGACAGGAAGGAGTTCGCAGGATCGTACGTTTCCGCGTTACTTCTTGGCTTGACGAATCCCGTGACCATTGTCGCGTTTGTCGCCGTGTTCGCCGCTCTCGGATTGGAGGGGCTCGAGATCACGTCGGCGATTATTCTGGTCCTCGGTGTGTTTACGGGTTCCTGCCTTTGGTTTCTGACTCTCGGTCAAGTTGCTGCGCGTTTGAGAACCAGATTGAGCCTGGGAAGTCTCCGATGGGTCAACAGAATTACCGGCGGATTGATCATAGTATCCGGCATTGCGGCGTTTGTGAGTGTAATGTGAAAAAGCAGTGAAGAGTGAAGGGTGAAGGGCGTGAGAAGGATGTCAAAAGCAATCCTTGCGGGATTTACAGAGAGAGAGGAAAAGATGTTCCCGTGTGCGGTTATACCAGTCCGCGTTTCTTGAGGGCAGGGATGGTAAGAAGTCGCAGGTCCCGGGCAAAAGAGCATGTTCGCTCGTAGGTCTTGATGCTGAATTCGTTCCTCCGGCGGTGGTAGTCTGCCATCGCGGTTTCCCATGGCGATGTTCCGGAAAGCCAGGCAATCAGTGCATCTGCGAGCAGCGATGCATGGGTTGAAGCCTGGTCGATCCCTTGTCCCGACCATGGGTCCATAACCTGTTCCGAATCACCTGCGAGCGCCCAACCATCGCCGTAAGGGACTTTGCGATACCCAGGAATTCTCGCGCTTCCCAAAAGGGGGCCTACCCGTGTTGCATGTGCAAATCGCGGTTGCAGCGTCGACATCGATTCCACCTCACTGAAGAAGCTCTTTGGCAGGTTTTTCTTGTACGTTTCGAATTCCTCGATGGGGATCGAACTTGCAATGAGCGTAAGATTTCCGTCGGTCGGAAAAACGTACACGAGCCTGTTGCCGCGATAGTGGAATTCAGCAGCGGGACCGTGAGTTGTTGCAAGCGCTTCGAAATACCCATAATACATCGCCCTCCGAACGGGCTCAAAGTGTTCGAGCTCCGGCTTCACGCTTGATGCCACGGTTGAACGAACACCGTCGGCTCCGACCACCAGGCGTGCATAAGCCTCGGCGCCGCTTCCGCCTTCCTTCCATCGGACACCACTGATCTTGCCATTGTCGCTCAAAAGGTCCGTCACGATACAGCCCTGCCGGATTGTTACAGCGTCTACCTGCTGCATCCGTCGAAAGAGGATCGCGTCCATGGTGATCCGCCGGACGCAGAGGTAATAGCTTGGTCCGTCTGTGTCGGTCACAGGTTCGGTGAATACATGACCATCGACATCGTTATAGTTGTTAACAAGTCGCGGAGCCTGTCGGAGAACCTTATCGAACACGCCAAGCCGCTGGAGGACTTTGAACGTGGGGGAGCGAAAAAAATGCGTCGACAGCGTGTCACTGGGGAACCGTGCCCGGTCAAGCACGAGCACGCGATACCCTTGTTCGCCAAGAAGTGTCGCAATAGTCGCACCCGCAACCCGTGCCCCCACGATTATGACGTCATATTTACTCATCTCACATCTC
>JACQPU010000104.1 GCA_016207365.1 Ignavibacteriales bacterium
ATAGATGGCAAGGAGCCCCTCAATGTCAACGACCCAGTTGATTTTCGAGGAGACGTATTTTTTCTGCTGCCACGAATCTTCTTTTTGCTCGATTCGGTACTTTGGCGTGCGGATGAACTCAGTCTTGCGTCTGAAAAGTCCCTCAAATACCGCGCGTGAATTGTTGACAGCAAACCCCATGCTTCCGGCCATGAAGAGCGGAAACAGCAAGAGGCGTCGGCGCCAGTCGGGATAAATGGATTTTTGTGAGAGCAAATAAAAAAGAAACGATCCGATGAATGCGAGAACGAACACCGACATGAGCGCAAAATAGAGCTCGTGCCCGCCATTCTGTTTTATAAAAATGAGCGGAACATTCAGAAGTCCGGCCAACAGAATGAACGGAAAGACTATGTTATTGGTCAGGTGAAACGTTGAATGGATTTTTACCCGCAGGGGGATGTTTGTCCTCCAGACCTGCGGGAGGAGTTTACGGGCTGTTTCAATGGCACCTTTTGTCCATCGGAATTGCTGTGTTTTCAGAGCATTGAGTTCCGACGGGAGTTCTGCCGGTGAGGTCACATTGGAAAGATATTTGAATTTCCACCCGCGCAATTGCGCACGGTAACTCAGGTCGAGATCCTCGGTAAGAGTATCAGAATGCCAGTTGCCGGCATCTTCAATGGCGCACCTTCTCCAAATTCCACCCGTCCCGTTGAAATTGATGAAAAACCCGGCCTTGTTTCGCACATCCTGCTCAATGACAAAGTGGCCGTCAAGGGCCATTGCCTGTGTGCGGGTCAGCAAGGAATACTCGCTGTTGAGGTGCTCCCAGCGCGTTTGTACTACGGCAATTCTGGGATCCTGAAAAAAGTACGGGATGGTCTTTCGCAGAAAATCCGGCCTGGGGACAAAATCTGCATCGAAGATGGCAAGAAATTCGCCCTCTGCTGCTTCCAGTCCGGCTTTGAGCGCGCCGGCCTTAAAGCCGGTTCGGTCATCGCGGAAAAGATGTTTGATATTATATCCCTGTGCGCTATACAGTTTTACCGTTTCGGCAGCCACGTCACGGGTCTCATCGGTAGAATCGTCAAGAACCTGGACCTCGAGTTTTTCCCGCGGATAATCGAGCGCGCACACGGCGTCAATGAGTCTCCTTACCACATACAACTCATTATACACCGGCAGCTGAACTGTGACCATGGGAGTTTGACCCGGAATGGGAGGCTCCGATTTCAGTTTCCGCTGCCTTAGGTAGTGGTAGACCATGACAAACCCGTGAGCCCCAAAAGTGAACAGAATCAAAAGGGAAATAAAATAAAGGATAAGTACGAAATCGGAGAACCAGGGGTTCTCCACAAGTTCCTGCCTAAAAAACGCGATGATCATACGTTACCATCCTGCGACAGTTTGATTGAGAATATCTTCCGTGAGTTTTCTGATGGCTTCCCGTATCCCTTCGTTTCGTTGGGTGGCGCCGGCACCTGAAGGGAAGTCACCCCATTGGTTGAATTCTTTTTCCCACAAGAGTTTTCGTTGTTTCGTGTCGGTGAATTTGACCCGTGCGGTGACCGTAATTCGTCGCTGGGCCACTTGTTCACCGGGTTGCACCACAGAAGCGAATTCGCGAACCCCGGTGACAACAGTTTCAAGGACCGAGTCTGAAAAATTGCGCTCTGCAAGAGTCAGACTCCCGTCACTCGTGAAGCTTTCTACCAGCCTCTCCGTGAACGTATCCTTGAGAGAAGGATCTCCATAGCCACTTTGATCCTGAACGATAGGAATAGCGATGGTTTTCAAGTTAGGTGGTACCGAACCCCCGGAAAACGAATAGCGACATCCAGAGATTGCCAGAACTGCCGTGCCCGTTAGCACGAGCAGGAAGATCACACCAAGGGGGACAAATCGGTTATACATCGAGTCCGTATTCTTTGATCTTTCTGTACAATGTGCGTTCGCTGATGTTGAGTTCGCGTGCTGCCAGGCGCCGGTTGCCTTCGTGCCGGTCAAGGGCCTTCTGAATCATTTGACGTTCCATCTCGTCGAGGGAATAGTTGTCGTTGCCATTTTCACGGTCATCGAGATCGCGAGGCCCGGAAGGGGAATCCTGCGATGATTGTTGAGAGACAAGATCCTTTAGTTCCAGAATGTCTGACTTAAGATCAATCAGAGCTCTGTAGATCAGCTCCCGCTCGGCCTGTTCAACGGTCTTGTTTGCGACAACCGGAAGGTTGCGCGATCGGTTGGATCCGCGACTCACGACATCGGCACCGTACAAATGCTTGCGAACATCATCAGCACCGATTTGCTTTCCGTTTTCAAGGACAATCAGGCTTTCCACGACATTCCGGAGTTCACGAACGTTGCCGGGCCAATGATACTCAAGGAGGGCCTCCTGTGCTTCCGGGCTGAATCCCTCGAAGCTGATCGCGTTGCGCTCAGTGAATTCGCGGACAAAGGTGTCAACCAACGCGGGGATGTCGCCCCGCCGGTTACGCAAGGGGGGGATCCAGATGTTTACGGACCGGAGGCGAAAATACAGGTCGGGTCGGAAGCGCTTTTGCTGAACCTCATACTCAAGGTTCTTGTTGGTTGCGGCGAGAACGCGGGCATCCGACGTGCGTGGTGTGGAGGAGCCGACGCGTGAAAATTCACCGTTTTCTAACACTCGGAGGAGCTTGACCTGTGTTGCAACCGGCATCTCCCCGATTTCGTCGAGGAAGATCGTCCCGCCGTCTGCCATTTCAAAATATCCTCGTCTCGTGTCGATAGCACTGGTAAATGAACCTTTCTCATGGCCGAATAATTCGCTCTCGATGAGGCCCTCAGGAATTGCCCCGCAATTGACGGTCACCAAAGGCTTTCTTGAACGTTTGCTGGCCGCGTGGATTGCGCGCGCGATAATCTCTTTGCCAACACCACTTTCCCCCGTAATCAAAACAGTGATATCGGTTGGCGCCACTTGCCGGATGACATCCACGATCTCCAGGATCTCCGGCGATGATCCAATGATTCCGTGTTCCTTCTGGAACGCTTCCCGGTTCATACAGGCTTACCGCGATACCACGATCGACTCAAGGCTGAATTTTCTGCGTATTTCAACCGTAAATCGCTTGGCATCATCATACGTTTGAAACTCTCCCACCCACACTTTGTGCAGTTTGCGCCCGTTGTTCACAATCGTAAAAATATTCGAAGAGTAGTTTTCCTTTTCAAATTTGGCCTTGAGTTCTTCGGCGTTCTGAAGCGTTGAGAATGCCCCAACTTGCACGGTGAAGGAGGTCGGATATTTTTCCACCGTCCCTGTCGGTTTCACTTCAACCGGAGCGTCTTCCCGCGGAGGAGTGACAGGCTCAGGAGTTTTTTCAGCGACAGCGTAGGTCGAAAACGGATAATCCTGTCGCAACTGCTGCATTTTTTGATCGCCGGTCTTATAAAGTCCGATCGAGTAGTAATATTGATAGAGTTTGTAGAGTGCGTCGTCTGCCCACTCGTTCTTTGGAAAGTTATCGACAATGCTCTGGTAATGCTTTGCGGCTTCCGTTCCATCGGTTATCAGTACGGCTTGGAGATAGAGAACGCCCGGATGATTCTGATAGTTGGTCATCAACATCGGGAGTTCGGCTTTTACAGCCTCCGCCTGATTCCGCTCGATCATTTCGAGTCTGCGGCGAATATCCGGGTGGCCATCGCGCTCGTTCTGGGCCGGCGCGTCAAAGACGAGAATAAAAACCGCAATCAATATCACGCTGCGCATACGATCCTCCCTCGCGCTTATCCGTTTGCCGCTTTTCGTTGTGTCGAGGCCGGCAGGAGCATGCCGAACAAGGTAGCTGAGTTTACGCGATCGATCGAGACCAGACGGTACTCTCCCACCGTCGCGTCATTTTTTGGGAACACCACAGTTTTGTTGGTTTCGGTCCGCCCCGTGAAATCTTCAGCAGATTTCTTGCTTGGCCCCTCGACAAGAATTTCGACCGGTTGCCCTGTGAGCGCCCGATTCCGGTCAAGGGAGATTTCCCGCTGAAGGTCGATAACCTCATTCAACCGTTCGATCTTGTCCTCATCCGGCACATCGTCTCCCATCTGCCAGGCTTTTGTATTCTGCCGTGGCGAGTACTTGAATGTAAACGCGCCGTCGTATTGAATCTGACGAACAAGGTCAAGTGTCATCTTGTGATCTTCGGTTGTCTCCGTTGGGAACCCTGCAATGATGTCTGTCGAGAGGCTTACGTGCGGAATTGCCGCGCGGATTTTCCGGACAAGACCAACGTAGTGATTGCATGAATATGTTCTGTTCATCAGCCTCAGGATTCGGTCGGAACCCGACTGTACCGGGAGATGGATGTAATTGCAGATATTGTCGTGCCGGGCGATAGTCGCGATGAGCTTGTCGGACATGTCCTGGGGATGTGACGTTGTGAACCGGACACGCAGGGAGGAATCAATCCGGGCGACAGCGGCCAAAAGGTCGGCAAAATCGCTTCCGGTTTCCTGATCCCGGTACGAATTCACGTTTTGTCCGAGCAGGGTAACTTCTTTGAGTCCACGCTCGACCAATCCCGCGATTTCCCGGACTACATTCTTCACCGTCCTGCTCCGTTCACGGCCACGCGTGAAAGGTACTACACAGAATGTGCAGAACTTGTCGCAGCCCCGCATGACGGAAACCCATGCGCTGATACCGTCCGTCCTGAGGGGAATGATGTCATCGTAGTTCTCGACGCGTGAAAGGCGAACGGCAATCCCTTTCTCTCCTTCAAGCGCATGCTCAACGAGTTCGGGGAGACGGCGATACTCATCGGGACCAATCACCAGATCAACAGAACTTTCGGACTGCAAGAGGTCCTTCCGCAATCGTTCAGCCATACAGCCAAGAACACCAACAACAAGTCCGGGGTTTGATTTCTTGAGATACTTGAATTCTCCGAGTCTCCCATACACCCGCTGCTCGGCATTTTCCCTGATCGCACAGGTGTTCACGAGCGCAACATCTGCCTCAGCCAAACGCTCCGTGCGCGCGTAGCCGGCGTTATCCAAAATGCTCAAAACGACTTCGCTGTCTGCCACGTTCATCTGGCAGCCATACGTCTCAAGATATATTTTGCGCTTCGGGTTCATGAAATTTCATGCGATTCAAAGAAAGGTACCGAAACTATGACATTCTGTCAATCTGGGTGTGATTTTCCGAACATCGATGAAGATAAGCATTTTTGAGCCTTCATTCCACAGGAGAGTCCGACGCAATTGACAATTCGGCAGACAGTATTGTCGCATTGAATGCAGGCTAAATGGGTCGTATATTTCGGGTGTTGTTTGAGTCATTTTACCGGAACAAAGACATCGACCACAATGCCCAACTTCGTTGAATCTATAACTGCGAAGGCGAAATTGCTGAAGCGTCATATCGTCCTTCCTGACGCGGTCGATCAGCGTATGCTTCAGGCAGCGCGCCGCTCTACAGACGAAGCGATTGCCAGGATCAGCCTTGTGGGCAATGATGCTGAAATCCGAACGCTGGCTGAGAAATCTGGAATTTCACTCCGCGGAATAAACATTGTTGATTCCACCAGGTCGGATCGCTTGAGCGAGTTCAGTCATGTATATTTCAATTTGCGAAAGAAGAAGGGGATCACTTTTGAGCAGGCGCAAGAAGCCATGAGAAATCCGCTGTTCTTTGGCACGATGATGGTGCGGGAAGGGCTTGCGGATGGCAGTGTGGCAGGATCGATTTCGACTACAGCAGACGTCCTTCGGGCCGGAATTCAGGTGATCGGAGTAAAGGAAGGGATTAGTGTTGTTTCCAGCTTTTTCCTGATTGTTTTTCCCTATACAGTTTATACGTTTGCCGACGGAGCCGTCGTTCCCGATCCGACGCCCGAGCAGCTTGCTGATATTGCGATCGCGTCGGCGGCCAATCATACAGCCCTCACCGGCGATGCCGCCCGTGTTGCCATGCTTTCGTTTTCCACGAAAGGGAGTGCATCCCATCCCCTTGTTGAGAAAGTTCAGAAAGCAACAGAGCTTGCGCGTAAAAAGGCGCCGATGCTGATCATTGACGGTGAGCTGCAGCTTGATGCGGCGATTGTGCCTTCGGTGGCGGACAGGAAGGTTCCCGGGAGCCCAGTCGAGGGGCGAGCGAACGTGCTCGTATTTCCTGATCTGAATGCGGGGAACATCGGCTACAAGATGGCACAGCGTATGGGTGGGGCAGAGGCACTCGGTCCGATCGTTCAAGGATTGAACAAACCGGCGTTTGATCTTTCCAGGGGAGCCACCGTCTCCGATATCGTAACTGTCGTAGCCATCAATGCTGTCATGGGGGCTTCCACTGCATGAGCAGGCGGTACGACTTTCTCGATGCGTATCGCGGACTTATAGTTCTGCTCATGATTGAGGGCCATGTTGTGAGGGAGTTTCTCCAGCCTGTGCTTCAGATATCTCCGCTGTTTCGTGCACACGAACTCCTGCACGGCATCACAGGTCCAGGCTTCCTCTTCGGAGCAGGAATTACCTTTGGGATCTCCGCCCAGCGTCGCTGGGAGGATTTCCTCCGACCGACGCCCGTACTAGCCAGGAGGATGGGGAAGATCTTCTTGTTGATCATCATTGGCTATGCGCTTCATCTTCCGTTTCTCTCTCTTCAGAAGACCCTTCGTGAGACTTCCGCTGGTGGCTGGACTGCCCTGCTAAGCTTCGACGTGCTCCAGTGTATTGGCTTCAGTCTTCTGATCCTTCAGCTCCTTCTCCTAATCCTTCGGGGGAGAGGACTGTTTCTTGGAACAGTAGGCGTGTTAGGCACGGCGGCTGTATTGTTGACTCCTGTCATCTGGCGGATGGATTTGCAGGCATTGCCGGCGGCAGTTTCCTTGGGCCTCCAAGGCACGTCGGGATCTGTCTATCCCATTGTCCCTTATAGCGCATTCCTCTTCGCGGGCGCAGTTGCCTCCTACCGATTTACGAAGCATGCTGAAGACGGAAACGAGCGTGTGTTTCTCCATCGGCTTGCCCTCGGAGGTCTTTTTTGTATTCTTGCCGGTTTCTTGTCTGAATGGCTTCCCCTGCGCGTATACGAGGAGGTAGATTTCTGGCATGACAGCCCGAATTTCTTTTTGATGAAGCTGGGCGGATTATTTCTGCTCATGAGTGGAACGTGGGTGCTCAATGCGCAGATTCGCTCCAGCCTTCTCGTCCGTCTATCTCTTGTCGGCATCGAATCGCTTTTTGTCTATATTGTGCATCTCGTGGTTCTGTACGGAAGTCCAATTAATGCTGAGTTTCATTTGTCGTCCGTCTGGTCCGGGGGACTTGGCTGGTTCGCTGCGCTTGGTGTGAGCGCCGTCCTTATGCTCGTGTTGTATGGTGCGGCCCGAATGTGGCGTGCTCTCAAGTTGGATCATCCCGTGCTGTTCAGAGCGATGCAGATCTGGATTGCAGTTGTTCTCTCGTATGAATTTCTTACCAGTCCCTACTGAGGTGAACCATGTCTATAAAAGTCTTTGTAACCGGCGGGACGTTTGACAAGGAATATGACGAAATAGCAGGGAAGCTGTTTTTTAAAGATACGCACGTGCCGGAAATGCTGAAGCTTGGAAGGTGCAATGTCTCGGTCGATATACGGACGCTGATGCTTGTGGACAGTCTTGATCTTTCCGATGAAGACCGCGGGGTTATTGTCGAATACTGTCAGAAAGCCCAGGAACAACGGATCGTCATTACACATGGCACCGACACCATGGAGCTCACTGCCCGTGTTCTTGGAGAGTCCGTAACGGGAAAAACTATCGTCCTGACCGGAGCAATGGTCCCGTACAAATTTGGTAGTTCCGATGGCCTCTTCAATCTTGGGAGCGCCCTTGCCTTTGTCCAGACCCTTCCGCAGGGTGTGTACATTGCAATGAATGGACGAGTGTTCACCTGGAACAATGTTCACAAAAACAAAAACACAGGGATGTTTGAGGAAATTACGGCCAGTGTGGTTTGAAAGTGGGCTGAGTTTTCCCTACCATGCGTCTCACACGTTCTCACCGTTATGAAAAAAACATCCAGGCGTACTGAGCGACAAGTGGCACTGCAGCGGCCCACGCGATTTTCCGCTCTCAGTCCCGACAAGCTCCGCTGGCAATGCGATCCCCGCATGCTCAACATTTCCTCGACCGAGGATGTCCGCCCCTCCAAGGAGATCATCGGCCAGGAACGTGCCCTGAGAGCGCTCAGGGTTGGCCTTGAGATGACGCATTTTGGATACAATATTTTTGTGACCGGATTGCCGGGGACGGGGCGTACAACGACGATCAAACGACTTCTTCATGAGTTCGAACACCGCAAGGTGAGTCTCAAAGATCATTGCTATGTCCACAATTTTCGCAATCCAGACATGCCCCTTGCGCTTTCTCTCTCGGCCGGCCAGGGGAGGTCGCTGAAGCAGGACATGGAATCGTTGGTCAAGGATCTCCTCGTCAACATTCCCGCGCTGTACGAAAGCCAACGCTATCAGGAAGCGA